>JBQCFV010000080.1:0-18580 GCA_051958695.1 Chitinophaga sp.
CGGCTCCGATCGCCGCGAGGTGCTCGGGCAGGAAGCGATCCATCGGAGCGAAATGGATGAACATCGCCACCGCGCGCTCGCGCGCCGTAAGCTCGAGGTACGAGCGCACGATCGTGACGATCGCTGCCCGCGGCGACTGGATACCCTCGTCGGCAGGACCGCTGAATTTCCTCAAGTTCGGAGGGTTTTATGTGAAAGACGACCCGGACAATTACTTCTATGGCAAATTCTAAATGAGCAACGCATGAAAAAATTACTCTTTATACTTTCCGCGGCCTGCCTGCTGGCGGCCTGCAAAAAAGACCCGGCGCGGGTTTTCGGGGAAATGCCGGAAGAAAGGATGTCCGCGCGGATCGACGAGCTCCGTTCCGGCCTGCTTGGCGCCGAACACGGCTGGAAAGCCTCGCTGACCACGTCCAACAGCGGCGGTTACGGCTTCTATATGGATTTTGAACCGCAATCCGTGCTGATGGTGGCCGATCTCAACGACGAAACCGCTACCACCGCCAATACATCCTCGTTCCGCATCAAATGGATCATGAACGCCACGCTGGTGTTTGATACCTATAATTACATCGCGATGCTGCAGGACCCTACACCTTCGTCTTATGGCGGCCTGCCGGGCTCCGGCCTGCAAAGCGACGTGGAGTTTGAATACCAGCGCACCAGCGGCGACACGATCGTGCTGCGCGGATTTAAATACAAGAACGAGCTCATCCTCGTAAAAGCCACGCCGGAAGAAAAAGGCCGTTTCCTCGGCGACGACTACAAAGCCAATATCGATGGTGTGGACGATTTTTTTGCTACGCACGAGAACAATTACATCAATGTCGAGGGCATCGCCGGCAAAGTGGAATTTGTGCTGGACAAAAACCAGAAGAAAGCCAGTTTCCAGTATGTGACGGAAGACGGGAGTGTGAAGCAGATAGCGGGAAAATACAATTATGAAGATGTCGGTATCAATTTCGCGGAGGGTTTTGACCTTAACGGTCTTACGTTCGTAAAAGCAGGAATGGAAAACGGCGTGTTCGTATTGTATAGCAGCAAGGGAGACCGGTATGAGATCAGGCAGAACGATCTGCCCATCCTGCCCATGACCGCTTTATTCGCCTATAACGGCACCTACCGCGAGCTGTACGTAGGCAGCGGTTTGCCGGAGGGCGTCAATTCTGCTTTCAACGAGGCATATGAGGCCAGCGTGGGTAAATTCGCTGCCCTTAATCCCCCGCGCACGTTGGTAGACGTACGGTTCATTCTCGCCAATTCCACTACGGCCACCGTGACCACGCGGAACAACAACGGTTCCGTTACGTACACCGCCGTGGCTACGTTCAAATACACGTATGAGAACGGGATCATCACGCTGAGCAATCCTTCGTACGACGGCAACTGGTCCGCCCGTGCCTCGCAGATGCGCGATATCCAGGACTTTTTCACCGACGGCGGCCCGTTCAGGGTTGACTATGTAAAAAGCGCCGATCCGTCTGTTGTGAATCTCGGCGGGTTGTACCGGGTGGATGATAATACTTCGTTCTTTTATGGGGCGTTGAGAAAATAAAGAGCTGGTTTATTGATGGAACGCGCCGTGTCTTTTGGCACGGCGCGTTTGTTATTGGTGGTCTTCCGGCTGCTGCCAGAAGCTTTTTGGTTTTCGACATCTTCACCACCTCCTCAACCCCACCGGTATCCTCTCCTTAAACCGCTCCAGCCCCGGTCCTTCCCGGTGAATATGCACGCCATCCTCCGCAAAACCAAAAACAGGGTAGGAGCCTTGTTCACCGGCGCCCGCCGTGGCGGTAACGATAAACGGGATGTTCCGGCCGCGCGCGAATTGTATAGCTTTGGCCAGCGTGGTGATGGAACCGTCCGGGTGGCCGCTGATGTTGCAGCTGGTGCAGAGCGGGGCGTTGTAGTTGCGGCCGTCCCAGATCTCGTCGGGCGGGTATTGGCAGAACGAATTTTCGATGCGGCGGAACAGCCCGCGCGGCGCGCCGTTGAGCAGCAGGCCCTGGTGCGTGCCGCTGCGGATACTTTTTGAATGGAAAGTTTTTTCGCGGAAACGCATGCGGATAAAGCTGCCCGTCATGCCGCTGAATTGCCCGGTGCTGTTGAATTGCGCGGGCAGGGCTCCGGGCTGCGCCTGCTCCAGGAATCGATGCAGGCTGCCGATGGCCGTGCCGTAACTTTTTCCTTCCAGCCGCATTTTACAGGCGTCCAGCTGGTATGCGCCTTCCGTCGTGGGCGAAGCCATCAGCGCGAATACGGAGGGAAGTTGTATCAAAACGGGGTGGCGGTGAATGGCTTTCACGATCATGTCCGCTGCGCCGGGCTGGCTGATATGGATCAGCGGGACCTGCGGCTGCGGAGACGAATGGGGGTGCCTGATTCGGGGATTGCCTGTTTCCGGCAAAAGGATCGTTTGCATAACGGCAGTTTTTTGAACGGGGAATGATTTCAAAGCTACCGAGCGCGATATTTTCGCGGGTGAGGTTTTAACGGAGGGGCGTTCCGGGTTCACGGAAGGGGCGGGCGGTTTAACAGGCGTTACCTTCGAATCCGTTTTTTGAAGGTGATTTTCTAGATAAATATTATGAGGCCGTCCGCGCCAAAGGCGCAAAGATCATTTCCCGCAGGAAGACAAGGAATGATTTTTCTGCATCTCCGAAAAAATCATTATTGATAATCAATCAAATAGCAAGAAGGGATTACATTCTGATACCTAATTTTCAACATATGCGTCCCCTGACGGAATACATGTTCGGGTAAATTTGAGGCTGATCGTCAAAAAGATCATCCACGGAAATATTTGAGAAACGAACATTATGTATGATATTCAGGCACCTTCTGCGCAGCGCACTTTTTCCCATCCTTTTTTTATTACCTATCCACCTTTTCGCCGGCGACCCCGCGAAGTTCGTCCGTGAAAAGGACGGTGTAACGGTATTCCCCGAAACCCGGCTCTCCGGCAATGCAAGCGCCGTAAAACTACAGGTGATCACTGACAGGATCATCCGCGTAATAGCTTCGCCGGGAAAAGAGATACCGGCGCGCAAAAGCCTGATCACCGTGTACGGCCCGCCCACACCGGATTTTACCCTTACCGAAAGTGCGGACAAAGTAACGGTGCGCACTTCGGATCTCACCGCCACCATCACGCTGGCTACGGGCGCCGTTTCTTTTTCGGATAAAAACGGGAACCGCCTGCTGGCGGAAAGACCTTATAACGGCAGAGCTCTGCAGCCCGCCGTATTCGAAGGCCAGGCCGCCTACGGCATCACCCAGACCTTCGAAACCACCGAAGGGGACGCCTATTACGGCCTCGGCCAGCACCAGGACGATGTATTTAATTATGACGGCCGCCAGGTTTTCCTCTTTCAGAACAATACCGAAGTAGCAGTACCCTTTCTGATCAGCCGGAAAAATTACGGCATCCTCTGGGACAACTATTCCCTCACCACGGCCGGCGACACGCGCGAATACCTCCCACTCTCGCGCCTGCAGCTCTTTTCCGCCAAAGGCGAGCCGGGCTGGCTCACCGCATCGTACAGCAACGACCGGCATCATCCCGGCAACATCGCTTTCACCCGTGCGGAATCCTCCATCGACTACCCTTATCTCGACGATACAAAAAAGAATCTTCCCCCGGCCTTCAAGCCGCAAACGGGCGTGCTCACCTGGGAAGGCGCCATCGCTTCGGATTTCGACGGGCGGCATATACTGCGTTTCACGTACGGCGGCTACCTGAAAGTTTGGGTGAACGGCAAGCTGCTGGCCGACAAATGGCGGCAGGCCTGGAACCCCGGCACCGCGCTGCTGGACGTGGATATGCGGAAAGATGAAAAGTACGCCATCAAAATCGAGTGGACGCCCGACGGCGATGTCTCGTATATCAGCGCAAAATGGATCAACCCGCTTCCCGAGGAAGACCGCAATACTTTCTCTTTCCGGTCCGAAGCCGGCCAACAGCTTGATTATTATTTTATCCACGGTCAGAACATGGACGAGGTGATCAGCGGCTACCGCCATCTAACGGGAAAAGCGCCGATCGTTCCCAAATGGGCGATGGGCTTCTGGCAAAGCCGCGAACGCTACAAAACGCAGCATGAGCTATTGCAGACCGTGGCGGAATACAGAAAGCGCAAATTGCCGCTGGACAATATCGTGCTGGATTGGAGCTACTGGAAAGAAGACGCCTGGGGCAGCCAGGAGTTCGATCCCGCGCGGTTCCCGTCGCCGGACAGCATGATCCATGCGCTGCATCAGCGCTATCACACGCATTTTATGATCTCCGTATGGCCCAAGTTTTACGAGGGCATCGAGGCGTACCGCGCGTTTGACAAACAGGGCTGGCTTTACCGCCGCAACATTGCCGACCGGCAGCGTGACTGGATCGGGAAGGGATACGTGTCCACCTTTTACGACGCGTTCAATGAAGATGCGCGCAAAGGCTTCTGGGAACTGCTGCGGGAAAAATTATACAGCAAAGGCGTGGATGCATGGTGGATGGATGCAAGCGAACCGGATGTGCTCAGCAATGTGTCGCCTGAAAAACGCAAGGAGCAGATGTCGCCTACGGCGGACGGCACCGCCGCGGAATACCTGAACGCATACCCGCTGGAAAACGCGAAAGGCATTTACATCGGGCAGCGTGGCGCAGACCCGGACAAACGCGTATTCCTTTTAACGCGCTCGGGTTTCGCGGGCTCGCAGCATTATGCCGCCGCCATATGGAGCGGGGATATTGCGGCGAGGTGGGAAGATATGCGGACGCAGATCTCCGCGGGGCTAAATTTTTCCCTCTCAGGCATTCCTTTCTGGACGATGGATATCGGCGGGTTCGCGGTGGAGCCGCGGTATGAAAAACCATCCGCCAAAGACCTCCAAGAATGGCGCGAACTGCAAACGCGCTGGTTCCAGTTCGGTGCAATGGCGCCGCTGTTTCGCTCCCATGGCCAGTTCCCGTACCGCGAGATCTACAACATCTCGCCCCAGGGCCATCCTGCGTATGAAAGCATGCTGTACTACAGCCGGCTGCGTTACCGCCTGATGCCGTATATCTACACACTGGCGGGCATGGCATACCATCGTGATTACACGATCATGCGCGCATTGGTGATGGATTTCCCGGAAGATGAAAATGTAAAGAATATCGGCGACCAGTTCATGTTCGGCCCCTCGCTGCTGGTGAATCCCGTCTATGCGTACAAAGCCCGCAAACGCAGCCTGTACCTGCCTTCTGGGCAGGGATGGTATGATTTTTATTCCGGTGCGTACCACGAAGGCGGGCAACGCATCACTGCCGAAGCGCCGTACGGCATCATGCCGCTGTTCGTAAAAGAAGGCTCGATATTGCCGTCCGGGCCGGCCTTGCAATACACGGCAGAGAAGAAAGCGGATACCATTACGCTGCATGTGTATACGGGAAAAGACGCGCAGTTTATTTTGTACGAGGACGAGGGCACGAATTACAATTATGAGAAAGGCGCGTTCAGCAATATTACTTTCAGTTATGCGGAAGCAAACGGAACGTTGACGGTCGGGGAGCGGAAAGGCAGCTTCAATGGTATGTTGCATGACCGTGTTTTCCGCATCGTATGGGTAAGCCGGGAAAAGCCGCGGGGCTGGCAGCCGGAGGAGAAAGCGGATGAAGTGCTGCGGTATAACGGCGCCGAAATGAAAGTCGTTAAAAAGATCAGGTAATTTCTGCTATATTTCACAAACAGGAAGCACGTTATGAGACTAATCATATGTATGTTACTGGCATTGCCCGCACTGGCGCAGCAGCAGGTACAGCTGAACCAGGCGGGGTTTTACCCGGGCGGGCCAAAGATCGCCGTAGTGACGGGAAGCGTTCCCGCAACGGCATTTTTTGTGCTTACAAAAGATGGAAAAGATACCGTGTTCAGCGGCAGGCTTGGGCCGGAAGAGCGTTCAGCCCATTCTTCCACGCTTACCCGCATCGCGGATTTTTCGGCGTTGCGGAAGGAAGGGGAATATGTGCTGAAAGTGCCGGAGCTGGCCGCGTCCTATCCTTTCCTTATAACGAAGGATGCCTTGAAACCTGCAGCGGTGGCCAGTTTGAAAGGATTTTATTTCCAGCGGTCCAATATGCCGCTCGAAGAAAAATATGCGGGCAAATGGCATCGCGGCGCGGGCCATCCTGATGATGTGGTGTATGTGCATGCTTCCGCCGCCAGCGCCAAACGCCCTGCCGGTACGGAGATCTCATCGCCGGGTGGCTGGTACGACGCGGGCGATTACAACAAATACATCGTAAATTCAGGGATCACGATGAGCTCGCTGCTTTCGGCGTACGAAGATTTTCCCGCCTATTATATCTCGCACCGCACCGGCATTCCCGAAAGCAACAATGCGATACCCGATATTCTCGACGAAGCCGTATACAATCTCCGCTGGATGCTCACTATGCAAGACCCGGCAGACGGCGGCGTATACCACAAATGTACCAACGCCGCGTTCGACGGGATGGTAATGCCCGGCGTCACAAAATTGCCGCGTTATGTGGTGCAGAAAAGCACCGCCGCCACGCTCGACTTTGCGGCGGTAACCGCGCAGGCGGCGCGCATCCTGCAACCGTTCGATCGCCCGCTTGCCGACAGCTGCCTGAAAGCCGCTGCCATGGCCTGGCAATGGGCTGTTCAAAATCCCGCAGTGATGTACGATCAGAACGGGATGAACAAAAAATTCCAACCCGCCGTCACCACCGGCGCCTACGGCGATAATGATGTAAAAGACGAATGGGCATGGGCTGCGGCGGAAATGTATGTCACTACGAAAGATGAGAAGTACTACGCCGTTTTTCAACAGCATCTTGCAGATAGCGTGTCCCTGCCCACCTGGCGGAATGTAGCGATGCAGGGGTATTACACGTTGCTGAGGGCTTACGGCGATCTGGCTGCGAACGAACGGTATTCAAAGGCCGCTTCCGGCAACCAGCCCGGCCACCGCCGCTCGGGGAAATCCGCCGTCGTGCAGTTTGCACCGGCGCAAAACGACCTGTCCACACACCAGCTTTCCGTCTCCTTCCGGAACGATCTCTCCCTGATCCGCGCCCGCATTCTCCGCCTCGCGGACAACTACATCGCCAAACAACCGCAAAGCGCCTTCAGAACGGTCATGGGCCAGTCCCGCCGCGATTTCAGCTGGGGCGGCAGCTCCGTGGCGGCCAACCAGGGAATCGTATTGGTATATGCATGGAAGCTCACACGCAACAAACAATACCTCGATGCGGCGCTGAGCAATATGGATTACCTGCTGGGCCGCAACGCCACCGGCTATTCCTTCCTCACCGGCGCGGGCAGCAAACCCGTCATGCATCCGCATCACCGCCCTTCCATTGCGGACGGCGTCACCGATCCCGTACCGGGCCTGCTTTCGGGCGGCCCGAACCCCGGCCGGCAGGATGGTTGCGTGTACGAGCACACCGAGCCGGAAACCGCCTTCTCCGACACCGTCTGCTCTTATGCCTCCAACGAGATCGCGATCAACTGGAACGCGCCGCTGGTCTATCTCGCCAATGCGCTGGAAGCCTTGAAAGGGAAGGCAGGTTATGTGAAATGATAGCGCATCGATCACGATATGGCGCCGCCGATGATGCAGGTACGCTAAAAATGTATTTTCTTTGATGGCTGTAACTGGAACGCCCTTTGCAGTAGCGCACCGGCCAAAGACATCGATATGCATTTATTACAGGTTTCTGATATATACAGGAAAGACCAGCTGGGATTTGAATTGAAACCCATTTCCTTCACGCAGCAACGATTCCAAAAACTCGCCGTAGCCGGGGCTTCCGGCTCGGGTAAAAGTACGCTGCTGCGCATCATCGCGGGCTGGATACAGCCGGACGGCGGGCAGGTACTGTTTGAAGGGAAAAAAGTGAAAGGCCCGAACGACCAGCTGATCCCGGGGCACCCGCAGATCGCTTACCTTTCGCAGCATTACGAGCTGCGCAACAATTACCGGGTGGAAGAGCTGCTGAGCTATGCCAACAAACTTACGCCCGAACAGGCCTCGCGCCTCTTCGAAATATGCCGCATCAGTCATCTTGTAAAACGTAAAACAGACCAGCTTTCCGGCGGAGAAAAACAACGCATCTCGCTGGCCAGGCTGCTGCTCACCATGCCCACGCTGCTGCTGCTGGACGAACCTTACAGCAACCTAGACCTCATTCATACGCGTATTCTCAAAGATGTGGTCCGCGACCTCGGGGAAGAGCTGGGGATCACCTGCCTGCTCGTGTCGCACGACCCGGACGATATCCTCCCCTGGGCGGATGAGCTGATCGTTATGAAAGACGGCGCCATCGTGCAACAGGGCCCGCCTGCGGAGCTGTACCGCAAGCCCGCGAACGAGTACGTGGCGGGGCTGCTGGGCGCTTATCACTTATTCACGCCTGAAAAGAGCAAAGTGTTTTCGCTGATACCCGGCATCAGCAACAACGGCAAAAATCTTTTTGTAAGACCGGAACAGTTCCGCATCGTGCGCGAAGGCACCGACGCGCTGAAAGGCCGCGTGAAAACAGTGTATTTCGGCGGCGCCTACAACGACGTGGAAGTGGAAATACCCGGCAACACCATCCGCATAAGGACTACGACCGGCAACTATAAAAGCGGTGACGCGGTGTTCGTTTCCCTGTCGTCAAAAGGGTTGTGGTATATGCCTGACGGCGAATGAGCCGGAGATTTATTCCGGCCTTTTTCTCCAAAGGACTATTCGCCATACTGGCAAAAAAATCTATTCGATCCCCTTTACTTTCATCTTCAACGTATACACCGCCACGCCGGCGGTGAGGAACAGCACGTCGCGGTGTTTGCCGCCAAAGCAGGCATTCGCCGTCCACTTCTCCGGCACGTGGATGTGCGCGATCTGTTTGCCTTCGGGGTTGAACACAAATACGCCGTTGCCGCAGATGTAAAGATTGCCGCGCTCGTCCAGCGTAATGCCGTCGCCGCCTTTATTGGTGAAGAGGATGCGGTTGGCCAGCGAGCCGTCCGGCTGTATATCGTAACGGTAGGTTTTGTTATCCCCGATATCCGCTACGAAAAGATATTTCCCGTCCGCGGAACCTACGATGCCGTTGGGTTTCACAATATCGTCCGCTACCATCACCGGTTGCTTTTGGCCCGGCGCGAGGTAATACACGCGCATGGCGTCGATCTCCGGTTTTTTCCTTTCCCAGTAATCACGCTGGTAATAAGGGTCGGTGAAATAAATGTTGCCGTTGGGATGGATCCAGAGGTCGTTCGGGCCGTTGAGCTTTTTGCCGCCGTAATCGCTCATCAGCACGGTGTGTTTCCCTTTGCGTGTAAAGGCCCAAAGCTCGTTATGATCGTCCGCGCAGGCGATGATCTTTCCTTTTTTATCGACGTACAGGCCATTGGAACGGCCGCTGGGCGAAGCAAATGGTACGAGCTTGCCATTGGTGCGGTAGATCCATATTCTGTCATTGGGCTGATCGGTGAAATATACGTTGCCCTTTTTGTCGCGGGCGGGGCCTTCGGTAAAGCTGAACTGTTTCGATATGAGCGTCAGCTGCGCGTTGTCTGCAACAAGCGACTGCAGCGAATCAGATTGTGCCTGCGCAGAAAATGCGAGCAGCAGCAGGGCGGCTATTTTCATGTGGAATTTTATTTCCGGTCAAGATAGTAAAAATGCCGTAAAGCATTACTATACGGCCTGCAATTGCCGCAGCAGGCTGTTTTTGTCGGTCATGCCCGCATGCCGCCAAACGATCTGGCCTTTTTTGAAGATGATAAAAGTAGGTACGGCGCTTACGTTGAACTGCATGGCGGCCGCCTGGTTTTTGTCGATGTTCACTTTTACCACGCGCGCCTTGCCTTCCACGGCTTTTGCCACTTCTTTTATGACGGGCGTCATGGCGTGGCAGGGTTGGCACCAGTCTGCGTAAAAGTCTACCAGCACCGGCTGCTCCGATTGAATGAGGTCGTTAAATGCTCCCATGGTTTGCTGTATTTTTTTGTAAGGCGGCCAGGATGGAATCCAGGTTATGGTCGCCGTTGTACCTGATCTCGTTGATAAAAAAAGTGGGCGTTCCGTTCACCCCGCTGCGTACGCCGCTTTCAAAATCGGCTTCCACTTTTTCTTCCAGCCCGGGGTCGTTGATGTCTATGTCGAATTGCTCCAGGTCCAGCCCGATCGCTTTTGCGAATTGCCATAAGGCTTCGGCGCTGAGTATCTGCTGGTTTTCGAAGATGATGTGATGCATGGGCCAGAATTTCCGTTGCCGCGCGGCGGCTTCCGATGCGATGGCCGCGGGCAGGGCGAGGGGATGGGCAGTAGCCAGCGGGAAGTGGCGGTACGCGAAGCGCAGGCCGTGACCCAGCTCATGCACGATCTCTTCCACGATAGGGAAAGCCTCGCCGCAATTCGGGCACTGGAAATCGCCGTATTCCACGAGCGATACGGGCGCGTTGGCATGACCTCTCACATGGTCCTGTTTTCCTATCGGCGGTTTGAGTTTCGACATCGGCTTATTTTTTTGCGTTGATCTTCCCGAGGGCGTTCAGGATACCGTCTGCCCCGGGGTTTACAGATGGCGGCGACAAATAATGCCAGCGGATGGCGCCCGCGGCGTCCAGCACGTACAATGCGCGATGGCATACACCTTCTTTATCGTCGTATGCCTCGTAAGCCTTTGCTATGGCGCCTTTCGGCTCAAAGTCCGCCAGCAGGGGAAAGTGCAGGTTGCGGCTTTGCATATAGGCCTGGTGGCACCATTGGCCGTCTACCGAAATGCCCACGATGGCGGCGTTTTCTTTCCGGAACAGCTGCAGCATTTCGTTGTACAGCGACATCTGGTCGCCGCATACGGGACTCCAGTCTGCCGGGTAAAATGCCAGTATGAGATTTTTGCCGGAGTAGTACTGTAAAGAATATTGCTGGTCAGGCGTTGAGTAGAGCCTGAAATCCGGCGCCGCGCTTCCGATCGGTAACATGCCACACGATTTTAGTGCTGGAAATGAGGTTTTTCGCTGTACTGTAAATGTACAATGAAAAATCATGCGCACCGTTCAGCCGTAAGGGATACATCCATTATGCGCTCACCATTACCGTGCCGCAGTGCCGCCATATGCGGTATCGTATGCAATGGTGGGCACGCTACCAGCCGATCCCGTAATCCTCGCCATGATTGCTGCTGCCGCCCCAGATGCTGCCATGCAGGCGGTCGAGGAAGATGGCGTTGATGGGCCCGCTGCTGCGCCTGGTGTAGCTCGGTGTATAACCCATTTTTTTAAGGGCTTCGCGCGTGCTTTCGGGCGTATTGCTGTTCAGCAGGATGCTGCCGGGCTTGGGCATGCGGTCTTTCAGCGCGGAGCCGCCAAGGCTCAGCCACAACTGGTTGCTGTTGATGTTCGGCGCTTCCGTGGCCTGTTGCACCGTCATGCCGAACTCCACCATGTTGAGGAAAAATTGCAGCAGGTTCTGGTCTTGCGTATCGCCACCCTGCACGGCGAAGGAAAGATAGGGTTTGCCGTCTTTCAGCGCCATGGAAGGCGTGAGGGTCACGCGGGGGCGCTTGCCCGGCGCGATCACGTTGAAAGGGCTGAGCGCTGAATCGAGCACAAAACTTTGCGCGCGCTGGCTCATGCCCACGCCGGTACGGCCGGCGATGCAGGCGGGCACCCATCCGCCGCTGGGCGTGACGGACACTACCCATCCTTCCTTATCTGCCGCTTCCACGCTGGTAGTGCCGCGCCAGAGGCGGTCCTGGTATGCGCTGTCCGCTTTCCTGTACGCCACGGCGTCGTGTTTGGGCACAAAGATGTCGTTCTTCCTTTCCAGCGTGGTATCGCTGAACAGTTTTTTTTCTTCCAGCAGCTTGAGCAGCGGGTTCTTTTTCCCTTCAAAAGGATAGGGATCGCCGGGACCGGCGGCGGCATCGTTATGCGTGGGACCGATCAGGCCGGCGCGTTGTTTTGCGTACGCTTTGCTGAGCAGCCCTTTGATGGGCGTTTTTGAAAAATACGGATCGCCGTAATAAAAATCGCGGTCGGCAAAGGCGAGGTTGAGCGCCTGGTAAATGGTGTGGATATACGCCGGCGAATTGAAGCCCATTCTTTGCAGGTCGAAATTTTCGAGGATGTTCAGCGCCTGGAGCATTACCGGGCCCTGCGTCCATTCCTGCAACTTGTATACTTCAATACCTTTGTAAGTTACATGCAGCGGTTCTTCTTCGATGGGTTTCCATTTGGCAAGGTCCTGCAGGGTGATAAGACCGCCCTGTTCCCGGCAGCCGCGCACAAATTCCTCCGCGATGTCGCCTTTGTAGAACCGGTCGTAAGCGGCCATGATGGCGTCTTCGCGGCTCCTGTTGTTTTTCAGCGCCTGCTGCTCTGCTTCCACCATTTTGGTGAGGGTGGCCAGCAGTTCTTTCTGTACAAAAATTTCCCCCGGCTCCGGCGCTTCCCTTTTCTCCCCGGGATGCGTGAGAAAAACGTTTTTGCTGTAAGGCCACTGCTTAATGTATTTTTTCCCGCGCTCGATGCTGTTGGCGGTCTGCGCTTCGATAGGGTAACCCGCCGCCATTTCCATGGCGGGCGCCAGCACCTGTTTGAGGCTCATGGTACCGTAGCGGCTGAGCATGTAACAGATGCCGCCGGGCGTACCGGGCGTTACCGCCGCCAGCGGGCCGTATTCCGGCGGAAAATTGTATCCGCGGGATTTATAAAATTCCGGTGTGGCGCCGGTGGGAGCAACGCCCAGCGCGTTGATGGCGATCACCTTTTTAGTATTCGGGTTGTAAATGAGGGCCTGCGTTTCGCCGCCCCAGCTGAGCACGTCCCACATGGTACAGGTAGCGGCCAGCATGGCGCAGGCCGCGTCCACCGCGTTGCCGCCCTGCTCGAATATCATTGCGCCCGCGGTGGCGGCCAGGGGTTTGCCGGTAATGGCCATCCAGTGTTTGCCGTGCAGGGGCGGCTTTTGGGTCTGTTGCGCAAAACCGGCCGCGCTCAGCAGCAGGAACAGGGGAAAGATCAATCGTTGCATGATCCTAAATTAATAAAAAGCCGGCGCTACGGTGCAATAAAAAAGGCGCCGCTTTTTGGCGACGCCCGTTGTATGATACACCTGGAATGATTGCTAAGCGGCTACTTTGTTGCTTTCCTTCACTTTCACGGGCACGCCCCTGATGTCCCACACAATGCCCAGCCAGCCGAGCATGCGGATGATGTAGTAAGTAATGTCTATCTCCCACCAGTAAAATCCCTGCCGCGCCGCGCTCTGGTAATAGTGATGATTGTTGTGCCAGCCTTCGCCAAGCGTAACCAGCGCCAGCAACAAACTGTTCTTGGATTCATCGCCCGTTTTGTAGCGGGGGCGACCCCATTTGTGCATCAGCGAGTTGATGGTGAACGTGCCGTGAAACAGCAGGATGGTGCTGAGGAAAAAGCCGATAAAAAGTGTGGAAAGCCCGGCGGACCAGTCGAACCAGCCGGCGCCATTCACTTTGTTCCCTATAAAATACACCACTACGGCCAGTATCAGCGGCGGAACAAAATGATATTTATTGAGCCAGAACAGCTCTTTATGTTTCATGTCTTTGATGAGATCGTAACGGGTTTCTTTATGCTCCTTGTCCATGATCCAGCCGATATGGGCATGCCAGAAACCGTAGATCTTGGCCGAATGCGGGTCTTCTTCGGTGTCGCTATGCTTGTGATGCACGCGGTGATTGGCCGCCCACCATAATACGCCTTTCTGAAAGCTGCTCTGCGCGCCGCAGGCGAGTATGAACTGGAAAAAACGGGAGGTTTTGAAAGAGCGGTGCGAAAAATAACGGTGATAACCGCCGGTCACAAAAAACATCCTGACTACGTACAATACCGCGCAAATAATCCAGTCAAACATGGTTACATGCGTGAAAAATGCGAGGAACGGAACAAGATGTATGCCGATAAAATCCAGCTCGTGAAGCCAGTTTATTCCTTTGGTCGGTTGAAGGGTCTGATTCATTGTTCAAAAATAATGGACGTTTTTAAAAAGACCAATGATTTCTGTCAATGTTGATATAGAGAACCCCTGAAGTTTTAACATTGTTTTAACGTATCGCGCCTCCGCGCGAAAACGATTTTTCCGGTGGCCGGCTGAAAATCAAAACGGCTCCCGCTATCCGATAACAGGGAGCCGTTTGAATATATATGGGAGTTGAGATGTAAATGCATTTAGGCAAGAGATTCCTGCGCCCGGGTGCTCATCTTTTTTGCCTTGTGATTCAGCTTGTGATAAGCATTTCTTGCTGCGTCTTTTACATCATTGAGTGCCTGGTCGGCACGTTGGCGGTTTTTCATATACCAGAAAACCCCTGCGGCGGCGGTGCCTAATACGGATGCTGCGATGATTATCTTTCTCATGACCATAGTGATTTAGTTCGGAAAATATAAAACAATGCGCGTGCCAAAAAATGCGAAGGAAACCTGAAAAACCGCGCTGGGTATATAATTCCACAATCGTTTTCCATGCGCTTCCGCCAAAACCCTGCCTGTCGCGCATATGCAACAGCAGTAAGGGTTTGGCGCATTCATTGCGCAACACTTTCGTTACTTCCTTCATCACAAACCTCTTCGAAAATTCACGGTTATGGCAAAACAACAAAACGGGAAAAACAACCCGAAGCAGCAGCAGCTTGAAAGTTACACGGAAAACAATACAGGGGAATTTCTTACCACCAACCAGGGCGTAAAGGTGAACGACGATCAGAACACGCTGAAAGCCGGTGAGCGCGGGCCTTCGCTGCTGGAAGATTTTATCATGCGGGAAAAGATCACGCACTTCGATCATGAGCGTATTCCCGAAAGGATCGTGCATGCGAGGGGCTCCGCCGCGCATGGCGTGTTCAAGGTGTACGACAATGCGCTGGCAAAATACACGCGCGCAGGTTTTCTCACCAATCCCTCGCTGGAAACGCCGGTGTTCGTGCGGTTTTCGACGGTAGCGGGCTCGCGCGGCTCCACCGACCTTGCAAGAGATGTGCGCGGCTTCGCCGTGAAGTTTTATACGGACGATGGTAATTTCGACCTGGTGGGCAACAACATGCCCGTGTTCTTTATACAGGACGCCCTCAAGTTCCCCGACCTTGTGCATGCCGTAAAACCCGAGCCCCATAACGAAATGCCGCAGGCCGCCAGCGCACACGACACGTTCTGGGACTTTATTTCGCTGATGCCCGAATCGGCGCATATGATCATGTGGCTGATGAGCGACCGCGCCATTCCCCGCAGCTTCCGCATGATGGAAGGTTTTGGCGTGCATACGTTCCGGCTGGTGAATGCGAAAGGCGTGTCCACCTTTGTGAAGTTCCACTGGAAACCATTACTGGGCGTGCATTCTGTAGCATGGGACGAGGCGCAGAAAATATCCGGGAAAGACCCCGATTTTCACCGCCGCGATCTTTGGGAAGCCATCGCGAACGGTCACTTCCCGGAATGGGAGCTGGGCCTGCAGCTGGTGCCCGAAGAAGACGAACATAAATATGCGTTCGACCTGCTGGACCCTACCAAGATCATCCCCGAAGAGCTGGTGCCGGTGCAGCGCATCGGCAAAATGACGCTGAACCGCAACCCGGATAATTTTTTCGCGGAAACGGAACAGGCGGCCTTTCATCCGGGCCATATCGTGCCGGGCATCGATTTTACGAACGATCCGCTGCTGCAGGGCCGGTTGTTTTCTTATACCGACACGCAGCTGATCCGCCTGGGCGGCCCCAATTTTCATGAAATACCCATCAACCGCACCATCGCGCCCATGCACAATAACCAGCGCGACGGGTACATGCGGCAGGAGATCAACCGCGGTAAAACCAGCTATCAGCCAAATTCACTGGGCGGCGGCTGCCCCTTCCAGGCAAAAATGTCCGAAGGCGGCTTTGCTTCCTACGCGGAAAAGATCGACGCGAGAAAAGTGCGCGGCCGCAGCAAAAGTTTTTTTGACCACTTCAGCCAGGCTACGTTGTTCTACAACAGCCAGTCCGGGCCCGAGAAAGCGCATCTTGCGGACGCATTGAGCTTCGAGCTGGGTAAAGTGGAAGCGGTGGAAGTAAGGAAAAGAATGGTGGGCATACTCACGCAGATCGATACCGGCCTGGCTACCAAAGTGGCGGACGCATTGGGCCTGCCCGTGCCCGCGCGCCCCGAGCACCCGCTGAACCATAGCATCCCCGCAGACGGCAACCCGCAGGACTTTCAACCCGTCAAAACAAAAAGCCCGATCGACGCTTCCGCCGCGTTAAGCATGGCCAACACGCCAAAAGACACGGTGAAAAGCCGCAAAGTAGCGATACTGACGGCCGAAGGCGTAAACGCCACGAACGTGGAAGCCATGCAGCAGGCGCTGGCCGCGGCGGGCGCAACGGGAGAGGTGATAGCGCCGAAACAGGGATTCGTGGAAGGCGGCAACGGCAAAGAGCTACCCGTAAAAAACTCGTATCTCACCGCTGCTTCCGTACTGTACGATGCGGTATACCTGCCCGGCGGCACCGCTGCGCTGGCGAACAACGGCGATGCGCTGCATTTTCTGAACGAAGCTTACCGCCACTGCAAACCCATCGCGGCCGATGCGGACGCGGACGACGTATTGCGTTCCACCTGGTTTGCCGAAGGCGAAACGCCGGGCGTATTCAAAGGGGGAGACATTGCGACGCTCGCAAAGGAATTTATCGAAGGGATGAAGCAGCACCGCTTCTGGGAAAGAGAGAAGATGGGGAAAGTGCCGGCGTAGCTTCAGCGGCTGCACCAGGCTTGTGTTGCGGTTCAAACATGGCATTGCGCCGGTAGCCACGCGGCGTCCGGCTGCAGACGTCAAACGCTGTACAACTCCTTCCCGAAGGGCGTGAACGTAAGCGTGAGCAGCTTGAAATGCTGCCGGGCGAAAGGTATGCCTATGATGGTAAGCGTCAGCAGGCAACCGAAGAGCAGGTGCCCCAGCGCGATCCAGAGGCCGCCGCAAAGTATCCAGAGGATATTCAGCACCGCCGCCAGGCAGCCCGAAGAGCCGGGTATTTCGCGCACCTGCATGCCGAACGGCATCAGCGTCAATATCCCGATCTTGAAAAGCTGCAACCCGAAAGGAATGCCGATGATGGTGAGGCAAAGCGCAAGCCCGCCGAACATGTAGCCAACAAACGTAAAAAATCCGCCGAAGATCAGCCAGATGATGTTTCCCAATAGATTCATAAGAATAAATGTAAGAAAAAAAGCATTTTGCAATCATGAACGAACATCAGTCTTACATGCAACGGTGCCTCGAGCTCGCCACGGAAGCGGAAGCCGCAGGCGAAAGCGCCGTCGGCAGCGTGATCGTGCAAAACGGGAAGATCATCGGCGAAGGCGCCGAGCAAAGCAGAACGCTCAACGACGTGACCCGCCATGCGGAAGTGACCGCCGTGCTGGATGCTTTGAGCAAAGGCCACACGCTGGCGGGCGCTACTATTTATTCTAACGTGGAGCCCTGCCTGCTTTGTTCCTACGTCATCCGGCATCACCGGATTGCCAAAGTAGTGTTCGGTAGATCCTGCGGGGAGCTGGGCGGCACCAATCCTCATTTCAACCTGCTTACCACTACTGAACTGGCGGCCTGGGGCGCCGCGCCGGAAGTGGTGCGGCTGTAAAGAAAAAAGGCTGCCCGGAGGCAGCCTTTCGTTTATCGTTCGGGGAAATCATATTTCCGGCTCCTGCTGGCTCAGGCAATGAAAGCTGCCCAGTCCCCAGATGATCTCCGTACTGTCGATCCCCACTACTTCGCGGTCTTTAAAACATTCCGAAATAACACGCAGCGCCTCTTCGTCTTTTTTGCAGCGGAACGTCGGCACGATCACGTATTTGTTGCTGATATAAAAATTCGCGTAGGACGCGGGCAGGCGCTGGTCCTCATACACCACCGCATCCGGCATGGGCAGCGTTACGATGTTCAGCTGTTTACCGTTGAGCAGGCGCATTTGTTCCAGCTGCCGGAGGTTTTGCTGCAGCGGTTCATAATTCTCGTCCTGTTTGTCGGTTTCCACAACGGTCAGCACCGTGTCCTCATTCACAAAGCGGATGGTATCGTCGATGTGCCCGTCCGTATCGTCGCCCGCGATGCCGTCTTCCACCCACAACACCTGCTCTGCGCCGTAAAAATGATGCAGGTATTCTTCCACCTGTTCGCGGTGGAGATGCGGGTTGCGGTTCTCGTTCAGCAGGCAGCAGCTGGAGGTGAGGATCGTGCCTTTGCCGTTAAATTCCACCGAGCCGCCCTCCATGATGATACCGGGATTGAACAGCGGCAGCTGGTAATGCGCGGCGATGAGCGTTGGAATGATGTCGTCCTGGTCGAAAGGCGGGTATTTGCCGCCCCAGGCATTGTAATTCCAGTCGACCACCGCCTTTTTCTGTTCGGCGGGGTTAAGCAGGAAAGCGGGGCCATGGTCGCGGCACCATGCGTCGTTGGTAGGATGGAAAAAGAACTCCACGTTCCCCATGTTTACGCCGGCCTGTATGAGATGCCCGGCAGCAAAGGTTTTCATGGCCTCGTCCGCCACGTTGATGCGCACTTTCTCACTGTCCGC
>JBQCFV010000081.1:0-6755 GCA_051958695.1 Chitinophaga sp.
CAAATGACGGAATTTCCTAAAGAAGCGTTAAAACGCGTTTTCGGGCGGATTTCATGGTTAACCGCCAAACCGGGCTTGGGCAAATTTCCGGATATACCGGCATTTTGCGGGTGCTGCCGGTCGGTCGTCCGCATTTCCCTAAAGAACCGTTAAAACCGTCGCGCGCGGCGTTGGTCCGCTCCAGGAATGTAAGTCCGCATTTCCCTAAAGAACCGTTAAAACCCCGTTTTTAGCCAAAAATTGCTTATATTCGCATAATGACAGGTACGTTTATATACCAGCATATGCGCCATGCCGCAGCTCGTCCCGCCACGGACGCAGCCCCGCTGTATACCTGTATTTCCAAGCCATTCCGCACGTTCTGCAAGAAGTTGTATTACTTCTCAAATTTTAAGGACTTCAATACGCTTGCCCTGAACCATAATTGATCTTGCCAGTGTTCAGGGGCTTCCTTTTACTTTTTTACGATTATTTTTTAGAACCAAATCGTTATGACCGAGAACAAAGAACAGGTTCCGGTCGGCGGCATGTTACTGGGGCTTCTCGTCATCCTCAACGCGGTCGTATTGCGCGCCGGGCTCACGAAAAACGCCGGTTGGTATTGGGCCTTATGCCTCACCGTTCCAATGCTGCTGGTCGTGACCAGGAACGTTTTTAAAAAACAGCCCGATAATGTGCGCGATTTGCCCGGCCAGCTCCGCTGGCTGCTGAGGATCTGGTAAAACAGCCCCGGGGCACGATGTTTGCGCGCCGGATCATTATAATTCCGTTCAATTAACACCGGGGGAAACAACCCCGGATCCCCGTTTATATATTATCAGTTTTGGTACCGCCGCTGCCGGCGGAGGCCGATCTTTTATTCATTTTAAAAAATTACAACCAATGCAAAAGACACATATGCAACCCGTTTTCAGAAAAGACGACTTCGAAATGTTACAGGCCCGCCTGCAGGACGATCAGCGTGCAAGCACCTTTACGCCCGACGTGGTGGAATCGCTGATGGCCGACTTCAGGAAAGGGAAGCTCGTAAGCAAGGAAGAATTTCCGGCAGACGTAGTACGCCTCAACTCCCGCGTGATCGTGCAGGAAGCCAACAAAGACAAAGAAATGGAGCTGACCGTGGTAATGCCCGAAGAAGCGGACATCAAACAACGCAAAATTTCCGTAATGGCGCCCGTTGGCGTTGCCCTGATCGGCTTCCGGCAGGGGCAGGAAGTGATGTGGCCCGTACCGGGCGGCCGCAAAAAGTTCCGCATCAAAGAAGTGATCAACGACCACCATTAATACACATTCGTAATAGCTCAGAATTGGAATAAGGCAAACCGGCGCTTTTATTGGCGCCGGTCTTTTTTTACCGCTTTTTTGTAAAAAAGACGGTGGCTTTTTTACCCGCAATCAGTAAAAAGTACCACAAAACCCCTGAACTGTCGTTGGCCGGCCCATGCTGCCGGCGTACCTTTGTACTGTCATGAAACACGCCATCCCGGTATATGATATCTGCACCATCAGCACCGACCACCAGCACCAGGACGTGCTCACGGAACGGCTTGCGGGGTACCTGAAAAGGAACTACCAGCACGTGCACCAGCAGCACGGGCACGATTTTTACCATCTGCTGCTTTTTACAAGCGGCAAAGGCTCGCATACGCTGGACTTTACGAAGTTCGCCGTACAGCCCTGGCAGATCTATTTTATGACGCCGGGCCAGGTGCATAGCTGGCATTTCGGAGAAGGAACGGAAGGATATGTGGTCCATTTTTCCGCCACGTTTTTCGACACCTTCCTGATGCAGCACCAATACCTCGAACATTTCCCGTTTTTCAGCGGGAACAGTAAAGAGCAGGTGCTGGTTATTCCCGCGAAAGGCAGGGATGCGGTGAAAAATATTTTCGAACAGCTGATGACGGAAGCCGCCGGCGGCGCGGAACCTGACCTGGTGCGCGTGCTGCTATTGCAATTGTTCCTGCAGGTAAACCGCATGACCTCCAAAGGGCCGCAAAAAGCGGTGCCGCAGCAGAAGCAGCTGGTGATGCGCAACTTCAGGCAGCTGATCAATAAACATTACCGCCGCCTGCGCCTCCCGAAAGAATACGCGGAGCTGCTGTACATCACCCCTAACCACCTGAACGCCTTGTGCCAGGACCTGCTGGGCAAAACGGCGGGCGAGCTGATCCGCGAACGGGTATTGCTCGAAGCAAAACGCCTGCTCACCAACGAAGGCCTGACCGTTACGCAGATCGCGTCGGATCTCAGCTTCGAGGACAACTCCTACTTCTCGCGCTTCTTTAAAAAATATGAAGGCGTAAGCCCCGAAGAATTTAGAAACAGTTTAATCTGAATACCATGTGTGCCGAAAGAACAGAACACAAACCGAACCTTTTACTGAGCGTATTGAGCAACAGGTGCCCGCGTTGCAGGCGAGGCAGGCTGTACGAGAACGCCAATCCCTACAACCTTTTCCGCTTCATGCGCATGAACAAATACTGCCCCGAATGCGGGCAGCCAACGGAACCCGAGACAGGTTTTTACTTTGGCACCGGTTACGTGAGCTATGCATTGGCCGTGGCTGCCAGCGTGGTGACGTTTGTAGCATGGTGGTTTTTGTTCGGCTTTTCGCTGGACGATAACAGTGTGGTATGGTGGCTGATCGCGAACGGCGTATTGCTCGTGGTGATGCAGCCTTTGCTGATGCGGGTTTCCCGAAGCATCTGGATCGCGTTCTTCGTGTACTACGACAAAAACTGGCGCGCGCGTAAGCTGCTCGAAGCGTAACGGTTCATTGTTCCACCTCCTTAAAAATGTGGTTGCATTTATCCGCCACATCGTGGATGATAACATCCATTTCCCGCGTGATCTTTTCTATGTATCCCAGCAGGGGCAGGTTGTCCGGGTGGCTGAGGTTTTCCTTGTTGAGCGCTTCCACTACCCCGAGCATGGAGGCTACGGGCCGGCGCAGGCTATGAGAGCCCATATGCGCTACTTTTTTTAGTTCCTCCACGTAGCTTTTTTTATCGTCGATGTCTTCCATCGCGCCTATCACACGGCAGGGTTTGCCTTCGTTGTCGTACAGCACATAACCGCGGTCCGCTACATACCGGTAGTCGCCGTTTGCGCAGCGGAAGCGGTATTCCGCGGCCCAGGTTCGGCCGTGGCGGGATATGGTATCGTTCAGGTCCTGGGAGGCGACCCCGTTATCCTCGGGATGTACGTGCTCCTGCCACCACTCGGCGGTAGTGCGGTTGGTATCATAGCCGAACATGGTGTGGAGGTTCTCGTTCCAGATCACGTCGCCGGTGCGCAGGTCCCAGTCCCATATTACGTTGTGCGTGGCCAGGGTCACGATGTCGTATCGCTCCAGGGCATGCTGCAGCCGCAGCTCCTGTCTTTTTCTTTCGGAAACGTCGCGGGCGAAACAGGCTACGCCTACCACTTTTTTATCGTCGTCGATAATGGGGTTGAAAGTGATCTCCGCGGTTGAAAGACCGTAAGTGGCCAGCTCGCGGGACTCTTCGATCGTTTGTTTTTCGCCCTGCAGGCTTTTCCTGTAATAACCTTCCCATCTTTCCCTTTCTTCTTCGTCTTGCGCCAGCACCGGCTTTGTGCCGGTGGCGATACTTACGCCCGTGAAATGAAGGATAGCGTCCTGGTAGGCTTTGTTGAATGCGGTGAAACGCATTTCCTCGTCTACCGCCCAGATGAGATCGCCGGTACTGTTGATCATGGAATGCAGCAGCACCTGGCTGTCGGAGAGCGCTTCATAGGCCTCATGCTTTTCGGTAACGTCCCATACGCTTACGATCTCCACGTCGCGGCCTTTGTAGGTAGTGCAAAAAGTATTCACGTCCACATGGATCAGCGTACCGTCTTTTTTGAGATGCTTCCAGGTGCCGGAATCCTGGAACCCTTCGCGAAGGGTCTTGTGCGATTCGAGCAACTTGCCCACTTCTTCGGGCGGGCGTATCTGAAGAATGGTCATCTTCAGAAATTCTTCCAGCGTATAACCGTACAGATCGATGGCGGCGTCGTTCACATCAATGAAACGGAATGTTTCCCGGTCGAAGACCCACATGGGCTGCGGGCTTTTGCGGAAGATGCGGATGTAGGCTTCTTCCGAGGAATGCAACGATCGTTTGTATTTTTTCAGCAGGAAATAAAGAATGCCGGAAGTGAGAAGAACGAAAATGACGCCCTTGGTATTTTGGCCTTTCCAGAGCAGGCCCGGCGCGTTTTCCGCCAGCCAGCGGAGCAGGGCGTCCGTGGTGAAAACCCAGCCCAGGCCGAATGACAGGAATATCAAAGCCGTTCTCGCGGGAGACAGTAGGTTGATCATAAGCTCATACAGTTTCAGTAACAGTGTCGGTAGTTCCAATATACTTAATTTTGCGATGCCGTTGCATATCCGGGGAGAGAATCGTATCTTTTATTTCATCACCTGAAAACCTTTCTTATGACACATTCCCGGCGCAGTTTCCTGCAATTTTCCGCTTTACTGGGCGCATCAGCGGTAACGTCCCCGTTTTCCGGCCTCGCGATGCCGTTTCAAGGCAAAAAACTGGGTGTCGCGCTCGTCGGCCTGGGCGGTTATGCCACCAACCAGCTCGCCCCCGCGCTGCTCCAAACCCGGCACATCGAGTTGCGCGGCATTGTGACCGGCACCCCGGCCAAGATCCCCGTATGGCGGCAGAAATACAACATTCCGGAAAAGAACGTCTACAATTACGAAACTTTCGACCGTATCGCGGACAATAAGGACATTGACGTAGTGTACATCGTGCTGCCCAACTCCATGCATGCCGAGTATACCATCCGCGGGGCAAAGGCCGGCAAGCACGTGATCTGCGAAAAGCCGATGGCGGTGAGCGTCAAGGAAGGCCAGGCGATGATAGACGCCTGCAAACAGGCAGGCAAACAGCTGGCGATCGGTTACCGGCTGCATTACGATCCGTTCCATCTTGAAATGATGCGGCTTACCCGGGAAAAGGTCTTTGGAGAAATAAAGCTGGTGGAAGCCAGCGACGGGTTCAGGGCGGGCGACCCCAATCAATGGCGGCTCAAACGCGCGCTATCGGGCGGCGGGCCGTTGATGGACGTAGGCATTTACGCCATACAGGGCGCGAGATACACGGTGGGCGAGGAGCCTTTGGCCGTTACCGCCCAGGAATTTCCGAAAACGATGCCGGAGAAGTTCAAGGATGTGGAGGAGTCGCTTTCCTGGCAGCTGTATTTTCCCGGCGGCGCCATTTCCAATTCTTCTTCCACCTACGTAACCGGCATAAACCGCCTGTATGCGGCCGCGGAAAGAGGCTGGTACGAGGTGAACAACGCCTTTGGTTACGGGGGCCAGGTCGGCCGCACCAGCAAAGGCCCGATGGACTTTACGCACATCAACCAGCAGGCCGCGCATATGGACGGTGTGGCGCAATCCATTCTGAACAATACGCCGAACAATGTACCGGGCGAAGAAGGTCTGCGCGACATGAAGGTGATAGAAGCGATCTATGCTTCCATTGCAGCGGGTGGCAAAAAGATAACGATCAGTTAAGGGTATGGTCCAGCTCGAGGGTGGCGGTAAAAAGGAACTCCTGCCGGTCTGCCGTAAATGCTTTCACCTGCACGGCAGTCTGGTAGCTGAGCGTGGTGAACAGTTCGTTCCGTTGCATGGAATGCAGTTCCAGTAGTGGGTGCGCCGTTTTATCGTGCAGCTGTACTTTGATGGGCCAGATGTTCAGCTCTGAAAGCACGATGCCGTGCAGCAGCAGGTTGTTTTCCTGCAGGCGGAGCAATATGTGGCGGCCTTTGAGGCTGTCGCTCACGCGCAGGTAACGATGGGAAGGGAAGGGGAACAGCCAGGTGAAAACCGCCATCGACATCAGCGCCAGCAGAACCGTCACGGCCTCCGTGGTACCCGAGCCGACAAAGAGGGGCGTGGCGAAGAAACCGGCAATCTGCAGCAGGATATTCACCAGCATCATCCAGCGTTTTTTCTTTATGGCCGCCATATCTTTTTTGTACAAATAATTCGCCGCCAGCCAGGATACCAGCGCGAAAGGGAGCTTAACGACCAAAAAAAGCAGGAATGCGAACAGCGCGAACGAAAGCGTAAAACCGGATGAAAATTCGTAGAAGCCGTATATGATAACAGGCGTAACACAAAGTATCATTGTGCCCCAGACCTTCAAAGTGTACAGGAACGTTTTCATATCTGACCCAAATAAATAAAGAATAACCCGGCTTTCCAATACCCGGTACGCGGTATTTCTACGGTTGTTTCCACAACTGCTTTTTCGTAGATTTAGGCATGTTGAAAAAGCTGACCCTCCTCGCTACGGTTGTTTCTTTCAGCGCCTGCGCGCCCAACCCGTATAAAGCCACCAATAAGGTGTACCGTCACCAGAGCAAACACTGGGCGGACGTTTTGAAAGAGCCGCCGGGAGACATTCCCGTTGCCGCCGTTGCGCCGCCCGTTTGGGTGGGCACCACCAATTTTAACCTCCGCAAACCCAATTTCGTCATCATTCACCACACGGCGCAAAATTCCTGCGAGCAAACGCTGCGCACCTTTACGCTCACGCGCACGCAGGTAAGCGCGCATTACGTGATCTGCCGCAACGGCACCGTGCATCATATGCTCAACGATTATCTGCGGGCATGGCATGGCGGCGTGGCCAAATGGGGCAGCCTGACGGACATCAACTCATCGTCCATCGGCATCGAGCTGGACAACAACGGCCACGAGCCCTTCGACTCCGCGCAGA
>JBQCFV010000082.1:0-13504 GCA_051958695.1 Chitinophaga sp.
TAAAATTGTTGCTGGCCTCCGTGGCCATCCTGGGCGTACTCGTATTCTTATTGTCCCTGGCATTCCCTTCTACCGCCCGCATGGAACGCTCGGGCTCCATCAATGCGCCGCTGGCGACCGTTTACGGGCAGGTGAGCGACCTGAAGACCTGGCCGGTATGGAATCCCTGGAACCCTGCCTACCGCGGGCGCGAGCACATTCTTTTGCAGTATTCCGACTCATCCTCGGGCGTTGGCGCCTGGTATACCTGGAGCAAGACCTCCGGTCCCGCCGCATCCGGAAGGGTGGAAGTAGTAGCCGCCGACCCGGCGAAAGGCATCGAATTTAATATGACCGACCCCTCTATGAAGCCGGTGAAGGGGTACATTGAGCTGAAACCCACTACGGACGGGCAGGGCACGGCCATTTTATGGCGGCTGGAAGCGAAAGTGGGGCTCGCGCCCTGGTGGAAGCTGCGCGGTTTCCTGATGGACAGGGTGTATGGGGATTCCATGGAAGAAGGGCTTAATAAATTGCGTGATCTCTGCGAATCGCGCTGATTTTATTTGAATGGTATGGTAATTGTGAGCCGAACGGCGTAAATTTCCATTTCATTCAAATCAAATCCTATTTTATGAAAAGTATGTTATTCGGCCTCGCGCTCCTGTTCGCCGCCATCACCGTGCTGGCGCAGAACCCGCCCAAAAGTCCGCGTGTAACCGCCTCCGGCGAGAACGTAGAGATCGCTTACGGCCAGCCGTCTAAAAAGGGCCGCCAGATCTTCCCCGGTCTTGAAGCTTACGGGAAAGTATGGCGCGCCGGTGCCAACAAATCCACCGACATCACTTTCAAGAAAGACGCTAAATTCGGCGGCAAAGAAGTGAAAGCAGGCACTTACGCACTCTTCATTATTCCGGGGGAAAAGGAATTTACCTTTATCCTGAACAGCGTTCCCGGCCAGCCCGGTGCTTTTGATTACGAAAAGAACAAAGGCAAGGATGTGGCCCAGGTGAAGGTAGCGCGTCAGAAAACGGCGTCTACAGTAGAAAAGCTGACCTTCAGCCTGCCGAAAGGCTCGCTGGTATTCGAGTGGGACGATACCAAAGCGGTAGTTCCTTTGACATTTATGTAAACGTAAGAAGATTATTGACCGACCGGCCCGTAGCGATTGTTGCAGGCCGGTTTTTGTTTATGCGAAGGTGTTAACACCATCGATAATACTCTATTATTTCCCCTTCTGCGCACCGTATTCCTTCAACATATCCAATATCGATCCGTACACTTCATCCAGCTCCTCATCCGTAATACAATACGGCGGCAGCACATACAGCGTATTCCCCAGCGGCCGCAGCATAATGCGCCGCTCCCTGAAGAATCCGGATAAAAAGCCCGCAAGATTGTTCACATACCCGTCCGCTTCGCCGGTTTCGATCTCGAAAGCGAGGATGGTGCCGAGCAGGCGCACGTTCCGCACATCGTCATAATACGCCAGCTCTACCGCGAACTGCCGGTGCCGCGCATTGATCCTTTCCCGGTTGGCGCGGCTTTCGGGCTGCAGGAACAGCTCGAGGCTGGCGAGCGCCACGGCGCAGGTAAGCGGGTTGGCGGTGTAGGAATGCCCGTGGAAGAGGGTTTTGAGCTTGTCCTGGCTGAGGAACGCATCATAGATATCCTGCGTGCAGGTGGTGACGCCCATCGCCATCGTGCCGCCTGTAAGGCCTTTTGACAGGGTGATCATATCCGGCGGGGTTTGCACCTGTTCCATCGCGAAGTCGGGCCCCGTTCTGCCAAAGCCGGTCATGACCTCGTCCGCGATCAGCAATATGCCTCTTTCGCGGCAGCGCGCCAGCAGGCGGTCAAACAAAGGCGCCGGGTACATCAGCATGCCGCCGGAGCCCTGCACCAGCGGCTCGAAAATGAACGCGGCGGTGTCGGGCGCCAGCGCGGTCACTTCTTCCAGCAGGCGGTCTATATTTTCTTCGGTGGGCGTATCGATAAAAGTGACTTCGAACAGGTATTCGTCGAACGCGCGGGTGAACACGCTGCGGGCGCTCACGCTCATGGCGCCGAAAGTGTCGCCGTGATAGGCGTTTTTGAATGCCAGTATCTTCTTACGTTCTATTCCTTTGTTGCGCCAGTATTGTATCGTCATTTTGAGGGTCACTTCCACGGCGGTGGACCCATTGTCCGAATAAAACACTTTCGCCTGTTTGCCGGGCAGCACGGGCAGCAGCTGTTCGGCCAGCGCCACGGCGGGCTCGTGCGTATAGCCGGCAAAGATGGAATGATGGAGCTTTGCGGCCTGCTCCGCCAGCTTTTGCGTGATATGCGGATGCGCATGCCCGTGAATGTTCACCCACCAGCTGGAAGTAGCGTCTATATAACGGTTGCCCTGCTCGTCGAACAGCAGCGCGCCTTCGCCCCGTACGAACGCTATGGGCGCGGGGGCGGTCTGCATTTGTGTATAGGGGTGCCAGATCACCGCCTGGTCTCTCTCGCTTAAACTCTTTTGCATCTGGCAAATGTAAGACATACAGGATTAAGCTAATACTTCCCGGTCGGAACCATTTCCGTAACTTTGTGTTTTATTATACGGCACAACATTTGGTAATCCCCTTAACTGGTCATCATGGAAACGAAGCTGCTGGAAGTTACTGATAATGTGAATGCCCGCCAGTTCGAGGCGAAGATCGACGGGCACCTCGCGAAAGTGGAATACATGTTCGGCGGGAACAAGATATTCCTGACCCATACGGAAGTTCCGCCCGCCCTGGAAGGCCGGGGCATTGCCTCGGCGCTGGTGGAAAGAGTGTTGTATATCCTCGAAGAGCGCCGCCTGAAGCTCGTGCCGCTTTGCCCGTACGTGGCTACTTACCTCCGCAAGCACCCGGAATGGAAAAAGCTCCTGGCGCACGGCATCAATGTGTAACCAATCCATTTTTATTTTATGCCCGTAGAAAATTTCGATAAGCTCCATCACCTGCACCAGGAATGGAAAAAAGATCTGTTGCTGAATGAAAAAGAGATCAAATCGCTGACGGCCGAGCTCACCGAACTGGCGTCGCAACCACTGAACAACGACCAGCTCGTGAAGGTCGAGCATTTCCAAAATTCGCTGGTACGCCATAAAGAAGTGGTGAACGACCTGCTGCAGCTGGTGATCAAAGGCGATAAAATGATGTCGGAATCCAATGGCGACAACGCGGAACTGCATATGCTGCACAACAAGCTGCAGGACGATATGGATATTTTCGACCGGCTGTTCGTGGAGCTGCGCGAAGAGTTCAAAGCGTTTAAACGCGGGCTGCTGAAAGCATAAAGCAAACGGCATCCTGCTTTGATATTGCATACGCACAAACCGGCGAAACATTTCATGAACAAATACAGAAGCGTAAAGGAAGTGCTTTACGCAGACCAGAAAGACATGGACGGCATGCCGCTGCGGCAGCCGTTCCCCTCCATACATGCGGACCGCATCGATCCCTTCCTGCTGCTGCATCACATCCGCACGCAGGTACGCGACGATATTCCCCTGCGCCATGCCGGCGTAGGCCCGCATCCGCATCGCGGGTTTTCGCCCGTTACGTTTATTTTCGAAGGCGGCGTTCATCACCGCGACAGCCGGGGGAACAACTCCGTGGTGCATGCCGGCGGCACGCAATGGATGCATGCAGGCATGGGCATCGTGCATAGCGAACGCCCGCCCGCGGATATTCATGAAACCGGCGGCGTACAGGAGCTGATACAGCTTTGGGTAAAGTCGCCCGCGCGGCATAAAATGGACCAGCCCTCGTATTTCCCGCTGCATGCGGCCGATACGCCGGTAGTGACCAGCGCCGACGGCCTCGTACAAGTGCATGTGATCGCCGGTGAGCTCAACGGCGTGAAAGGCCCCATCCCCACGCTCATCCCCGTCAACACCTTTACCGCCGCCTGCAAAAAAGGCGGCAGCATGTACCTGCCCATTCCGCCCGATCATCATGTATTCATTTACCTGCTCGACGGCGAGCTGAAAGTGGAAGGCGGCAGCGTGTACACGGGTTTTCATGCAGTGGTGTTCAACGAAGACGGCGAAGGGGTCGGCATTTCGGCGGAAGAAGATACCCGCCTGTTCATCGCCTCCGGCAAACCGATCGGCGAAAAGATCGCCGCTAACGGCCCTTTTGTGATGAATACGGAAACGGAAGTATTGCAGGCAATGCGCGATTACCAGATCGGCAAAATGGGTATCCTGATCGAGGATTGATCCACCCCGGCACTTACGTGGAGGTGCTGCACGAAGCGGCGCTGTCAAAACATCATCAAAAAAATATCGCCGACCATTCCCGCTTGAAGATCGCTTCCGGCGCAAGCTCGTGTATCCCTTCTTTCTCACTCAGCTCCCCGCTGGCATTCACATGGTCCGCAATACCGCACCAGGGCTCTATGCAAACAAAATCCGCGTCTTTTGCGCTCCAGATGCCCATGTAGGGGAACCCGGGAAAACTCACTTCCAGTCCGTGCGGGGTCTTGTCGCTGCGGATGGAAATGGCGTCTGAAGCAAGATGTTTGAACACGAGCGCGTCCTTGTAAAACAGCTGTTTTTCAAGCGGCAGCTCGGTGGTGCCGTCGAGATAAGGAAGGGGCTCGGTTTGGATCAGTCCTGCTTCGGACAGCGGCCATACGCCGGCGGTTTCGGGTTTCGAAAAATGAAGGGAATAATCGTTGAAAGAAGTTTGTGCGGCCAGCGGTACTCTAAACGCCGGATGCGCGCCGATGGAAAAATACATCGGTTCGTCGCCGGTGTTCTGCACGGAGTATCGCACGTTCAGCGTAGCGTTCTGGATGGCGTAACGGATGGTCAGGTTGAAAGGGAAAGGGTATTTCGCTATCGTGCTGTCGTCGTCGGAGAGGCTGAAAGTAATGTCCGACAGCGTTTGTTCGTTGACGTTAAACGCCATATCCCTTGCGAAACCATGACGGCCCAGTTGATATATTTTCCCTTTGTAACGGTATTGGTTGTCTTTCAGTCCGCCCACGATAGGGAACAGCACCGGGCTTTTTTTGCCCCAGAAGGCGGGGTCGCCGCTCCAGAGGTATTCCAGCTGGTTGTCTTTCCTGACGATGCTTTGCAGCTCGGCGCCCTGGGCGCTCACCTGCACACGGATATATTCATTCGCAATTTCCATCATGCCGCAAAGTTACAGTTTCAGGCGGATTCCTGCTTTACCGAGTAGCCCCGCAATTTGGATCATCAATATGGAAAAGAGGAGGGACTTGAGGATGCCGACCCAGCCGGACAGCGCTTCCAGGGCAAAAACGCCGGTCATGGTGAGAATGGCGTACGCGAAATAAGGGATGAGATAACAAAGCAGCGTATTGGTGCCCGCCGGTTTGATGATTCCGAACCAATGGGCTTTCTGCCGGAGATCGCCCAGCCAGTACGTGAGCACGAACAGGCCGATGGTAAGCGCAGTGCAAACCAGCACCCAGCTGGGCGTGGCGCGGATCTTCGAAATTTCCCAGATTGGCCGCGTCAGCAGGCCGGCCGTAGCGAGCACAACGGCAATGCCGAGCAGCAGCGGGATCACCTGTTGCCATTTACCGGCGCTGGTATAGCTCCTGAAGATCATGGCTACCAAAGTGCCGCCCATTACGAGGGAAGGCATGGCGCCATTGTCCAGCGGCCGGAGCAGAATACCGGGGAAACCGCCGCGCGGCAATACATGCGCGTGAACGGCCATGCTCAGCCCGGTGAATACAAGCCATCCGGCAAGCACAACGGAGAATTTCCCTTTTCCCAACACATAGATCAGCGCGCTGGCAAAATAGGCCCAGCCGATCAGGCCGAGAATGCCCCACCAGTAGGTGGAGAAACGCTGCGCTTCTTCGCCGCCGCGGCAGAACCAGGCGAGCGCCAGCAGCACTGCAATGCCTAAGCCTTTCAGCATATAGCGGACCGCAGCGGACCATGCGGCAGGATATTGGTTCCATATGAGGATGAAGCCGGTGCAGCAGAGAACGTTCCATACGCCGCGGCTGATGCCGGTGGCGCCGGCGTTGAGATATTCGCCGTTAACGAGAAAAAGGCCCATCACGATCAGCGCGATGGAACGCTCTACTACGTGACGTATAAGCTGAAAGGTGGCGTCGCCTTTTTTGATGCGGTTGCTGATAGCGTAGGGGAGGCTCATGCCCACGATGAAAAGGAATGCGGGGAACACGGCGTCGGCAACGCCCATGCCGTCTTCCTGCGCGGCGGTATGTTCCAGCCATGCGGGGATGTTGCTGAGGCTCCAAAGGTCGTTCACGAATATCATCAGCAGCATGGTGAGGGCGCGCGTAATGTCGATGGAAGCGATGCGTTGCGTCGGGGCCATATGATAGGGATTTTTGTGCAGGGTTAAATAAAAAGGCTAATTCCAGATGCCGTTCTCCCCGGTCAGGATCACCGGCAGACCGTCCGTTACCACGATCGTATGTTCGTGCTGCGCCACGTAGCTGCCGTCGCGGGCGGCGAGCGTCCATCCGTCGCCGTTCTCGTAGGCCCAGCTGGCTTTTGTGGAGATGAACGTTTCTACCGCTATCACGGAATTTTTCCTGAACCTGCTGCGGTTGTATTTGTCGTAATAGTTGGCGATGGAATGCGGCTCTTCATGAAGACTGCGCCCGATGCCATGCCCCGTCAGGTTTTTGATGACGCGGTAACCGCGTTTGCGGGCTTCGGCCTCAATAATGCCGCCTACCTGCGCGATCTTCACGCCGTCGCGGATATTGGCGATGGCGATGCGGAGAATGTCGCGCGAAGCGTTCACCAGCGGCAGATGCTGATGGATGTCTTCGCCGAGCACAAAAGATCCGCCATTGTCCGCCCAGAAGCCGTTCAGCTCTGCGCTTACGTCCACGTTCACGAGGTCGCCTTCGCGGAGGACCGTTTTTTGTGCCGGGATGCCGTGCGCGATCTCATGATTTACGCTGATGCAGGTGCAGCCGGGGAAGCCGTAGGTCAGCTTTGGTGCGGAACGCGCGCCGAAAGCCGCCAGCACCGAGCGTCCAAATTCGTCCAGCTCGGCCGTGGTGATGCCGGGTTTTGCAAATTCGCGCATTCTTTTAAGCGTGAGCGCTACCGCTTCGCTGGCTTGCTGCATGCCCAGCATTTCCGCTTGTGATGATATCGACATATTGAGATGTTGTAAGTTGTATTTGACAAGGTACAAATTTTCGCCCGCTTTCCGGCCGGTCCGGAGCGTGTTACGCGCAGTTTCTTTATTTTTGAAGAATGCAAAAGAAGATCGTGCTGGCCAGCACTTCCACGCTGTACGGCGGGCAATACCTCGAATACCTGGAACCTGTAATGGCAGAGCTGTTCGCCGGCATACAGGAGATCGTGTTCATTCCATACGCGCGCCCCGGCGGCATTAGTCACGACGACTATACGCGCCGCGCGGAAAGCGTGCTCTCTCAAAAAGGCATCCGCGTAAAAGGGCTGCATGCTTTCGGCGATCCTTTACAGGCCATCCGCGAGGCGCAGGCTTTTTTTACCGGCGGCGGCAATACCTTCCTGCTGGTGAAACAGCTGCACGATCTCGGCCTGATGAACGCTCTGGCCGAAGCCGTGAACGCCGGAAAACCTTACCTGGGCTGCAGCGCGGGCAGCAACATCGGCGGGGTGAGCATGCAGACTACCAACGATATGCCCATCGTTTACCCGCTCAGCTTCAACACCATGGGGCTGGTGCCGTTCAATCTCAACCCGCATTACCTCGACCCCGTGGCCGGTCTCGAGCATATGGGCGATACGCGGGAAACGCGCATCAGGGAATTTCATACGCAAAACGACATACCGGTGGTAGGCCTGCGCGAAGGCAACTGGATAGAAATAAAAGGAGAGGAAGTAAAGCTGAAAGGCAAATACAGCGCCCGCATCTTTTTACCCGGCAAAACGCCTTTTGAACTGGCAACGGGGGAAGCGCTGCAATTTTCCTGAGCCGGTGTTAATTTTCTATTGCAACCGGTGGCAAAAAAGAGAGCCGTTAAGGTTGTAAAATCTGCGCAACCGTTTGCGCAGATGCCCGCCCCGCTTGTTTTAGCAGGGAAGCGGCGTTTTTTGTCGCGCAAAGCGTTCATTCCGTACCTGAATCCGTACGCTCATCAAAAAATGATGGATAAAGGCTAAAACTTTACTATTTTAACCCATTCATAGTCCACAACTCAACCTACAAATTATGAGTGCTACTCGACGTAATTTTCTCCGCCAGCTGGCGGTAGGCTCCGGGGCCCTTGCAATGGGCCTCCCTTCCTTTGCCGCGCCCGCAATGCCGAGCGACCGGGAACTGAAAACCGCATTGGAACAATCCACCAAAAAGCAGCGTTTTAACATGAGCGGTTATGCCGCGCCGAAGATCGACAAGGTGCGCATCTGTTTTATCGGCCAGGGCCAGCGCGGTCCGGGAGCGGTGCAGCGTATGTCTTACATCGACGGTGTGGAGATCGTCGGCATCTGCGACCTGCTGCCCGACCGTGCCACCAAGTCCAACAAGATCGTTACCAAATCCGGCCGCCCCGCAGCCAAAGAATATTCCGGGGAAGAAGGCTGGAAGGAAATGATCGACAAGGAGAAGCCCGACCTGGTGTACATCACCACGCCCTGGCACTTGCATACGCCCATGGCCCTTTATGCCATGGAATCCGGCTGCCACGCCGCTTCCGAAGTGCCCATCGCGCTGACGCTGGAAGATTGCTGGAAGCTGGTAGACACGTCAGAGCGCACCAAAAAGCATTGCATGATGCTGGAGAACTGCTGCTACGATTTCTTTGAACTGCTTACGCTCAATATGGCCCGCCAGGGAATGTTCGGTGAATTGGTGCACGCCGAAGGCGCGTACATCCACGACCTGCGCTCGCTCAACTTCTCGAAGAAAGGCTACCAGAACATGTGGAGGCTGCGCCAGAATGCCGCGCACAACGCGAACCTGTACCCGACGCACGGTCTCGGCCCCATCGCCCAGTGCATGAACATCAACCGCGGCGACCGGATGGATTACCTCGTGACGATGGCCAGCAACGATTTCATGATGGCGGACATGGCGAAGGAAAAAGCCGCCGAAGACCCGTTCTTCAACGAGTTCGTGGGCAAGCATTACCGCGGCAACATGAACACTACCACCGTTCGCACGGTGAAGGGCAAAACCCTCATGATCCAGCACGACATCACCACGCCGCGCCCGTATTCCCGCATACATCTCATCAGCGGCACGAAAGGCATTGCGTCCAAATACCCGAGCCCCGAGCGTATCGCATTCGGTCATAGCTGGATCAAACCCGAAGAACTGCAAAAACTGTATGACGAATACACGCCCGAGATCATCCGCAAGATCGGCGAGCTGGCGAAAAAGGTCGGCGGCCACGGCGGTATGGACTTTATGATGGACTGGCGCCTGATCGACTGCCTGCGCAACGGCCTCCCGCTGGACCAGGACGTGTACGACGCCGCCGCATGGAGCTGCATCGTGCCGCTCAGTGAAAAGTCCATTTCCAAACGCTCCAACAGTGTTGACATCCCGGATTTCACCCGCGGCGCCTGGAAAACCAACGCTCCCGTGGAACTGACGCTGAAAGGCGGCGGCACCACCGGCGTTATCGGTGTGGAAAGGAAAACCGAGTCCAAACAACTGAACGTACATTAGGATTTGAAATGAATAGGAAAGGGCGTCTCCGTAAGAGGCGCCCTTTTTTTGATATTATACGGTATTCCCGCGGCCGCTCTTTGTTTTGAACTACCTGGAAAGGCTTATCTTTCTTCCCGCAGCATGCTCTGCGTACACACTATTCCTCCATCTCCTTCACAAACTCCCTCGGTGCAAGCCCCGTTACCGATTTGAATACACGGTTGAACGAAGCGATGCTGTTAAACCCGCAGCGGTAAGCAACGGCGGCGATGCTTTCTTCCGAGCCGGCCGACAGCAGCTTGCAGGCTTCGTGTATGCGCACTTCATGGAGGAACTCTACGAACGTGAGCCGCGTATGTTTTTTGAAATACCGGCAAAACGCCGGCGGCGTCATGTTCGCATGTCTGGCGATCGTTTCCAGCGGGATGTCCGCATCGTAATGTTTCATGATGTAATCATAAATGGCGCTGATACGCAGGCCTTCCTGCTCGTTGACCGCGGTGGGCCGTGCGCCGGTTACCAGCGGCTCGAGATCGCTGATGCTGCGGAGGTGGCTCAGCAGGCGGATAAAACGGGCGAACTGCACTGCGCCCTTCGCGCGGCCGAGCTGCTGCAGGTTGTCGATCACCGCGGCCGTGGCGCGCTCGGGCACCCTGAAGCCACTAGGGTACCTGTCTATAAAATCCTTGATGGGCTTCAGTTCTGCCAGCGTAAACAACGGGGCCAGCTTGCCCGTTGGGTTGAAAAAAAGCGTGAACGCCTGGGCGCCGCCGTAGGCTTTTGTTCTGTCGCTGCGGAATACGTGCGGCTGGTTGCCCGCGAGCCAGTATATTTCGCCGGGGCGGAAAGCGTGCATGCTGTTGTCTGCCACCAGCGTGCCGGAGCCGCGCTGTATCCAGGTAAGCTGTATTTCGCCGTGCCGGTGAAGGTGAGGGTAGAAGTAAGGCAGGCGTTCGTTTTGGAGGATAATGGTTTTATCAGGCGATACAGGGATGGTGAACTGCAAAACTTTCATACCCTTAAATTATGCATTTTTTAACCAAAATGTAAACATCAAATTTCCCTTTGGATAAAAAATGAGCAAAATTGATTAAGAAGCGTAATGCCGCCGCGAGCGCTTCCTTTTACTTTTGAAAAAAAATAATCCCATGGCCGTACAATGGAAAGGCGTGTACCCCGCGCTCACCACCAAGTTCACACAAAAAGAAACGCCCGACCTGGAGCTGCTCGGGAAAAACCTTGACGCGCAACTGGCCGCAGGCGTGGCCGGCGTGATCATCGGCGGTTCGCTCGGCGAGGCCAGCACGCTTGCTTTGGAAGAAAAAGGCGAGCTGGTGCAATTCGCAGTGAACAGGCTGAAAGGCCGCATCCCCGTGATCCTCAACATCGCCGAAGGCGCTACCCGCGATGCCGTTAAACAAACGGCGCTGGCGGAGGAATGAGGCGCGGAAGGACTGATGCTGCTGCCGCCTATGCGTTATAAGTCGGACGAGCGCGAAACGGTGCAGTATTTCCGCAGCGTGGCGGACGCTACCGGGCTGCCGGTGATGCTGTACAACAACCCGGTGGATTATAAAATAGAGATCACGCCGTCGATGTTCGAAGAGCTGGCGGCCTGCGAAAATATCAAAGCGGTGAAAGAATCCACGCGCGACGTAACGAACGTGATCCGTATGCGCAACCGCTTTGGCGACCGCTTCAGCATTCTTTGCGGGGTGGATACGCTTACGCTGGAAGAGCTGGTGACCGGCGCGGACGGCCTGGTGGCAGGACTGGTATGCGCCTTCCCGGAGGAAACGGTGGTGTTGTACAACCTCGTAAAAGCCGGGCGTATCAAAGAGGCGCTGGAGCTTTACCGCTGGTTCATGCCGCTGCTGGAGCTGGACATTCATCCGAAGCTGGTGCAGTATATCAAGCTGGCTGAAACGTACACGGGGCTTGGTTCAGAGTACGTGCGGGCGCCGAGGCTTATTTTGCAGGGAGAAGAAAGAGAAAGGATCGTGAGAACGATAGAACAGGCGCTCGCGGCGCGGCCTGACCTCGCGAAGTACAGCATGGAGGCGGTACCGGCTGCGGGCGGCGAATAGCCTGTCCCGCGGAAGGTTTTCGGTTCTGTATCACCCGCGTAATAACGCTATTCCCAAACCGCAATGCCGCAACACCGGCATCGGCAAATTATACATCATGACGAACATTCCACAAGTCATGCGGCAATCCGCCGAAGCGTTTGCGGCGTACCGTAACATACGCCCGGCGCAACGCGCGCAATTTCTTGCATCCATTGCCGCCGCATTAGAGGCCCGGCGTGAAGCGCTTACAACCATCACACAAAAAGAGACCCACCTGCCGCCGGCAAGGCTGAACGGGGAATTGTCCCGCACCACCGGCCAACTGAGAATGTTTGCTAACCTTGTGAAAGAAGGAAGCTGGGTAATGGCCGTCATCGACACGGCGGACGCCCGGCGCATGCCGCCAAAGCCCGATACGCGCAAAATGTCCGTGCCGCTTGGCCCGGTGGTTGTGTTTGGCGCGTCCAACTTTCCGTATGCTTTTTCCACCGCCGGCGGCGATACGGCAAGCGCCCTGGCTGCCGGTTGCAGCGTGGTGGTACGCGCGCATTTTGCGCACCCGCGTACTTCCGCGCTCGTGTTCGAAGCCATACAGGAGGCGATTAAAACCTGTAATATGCCAGAGCATACCGTTCAGCATGTGAGCGAGGCCGGGCAGGAGGCGATCAGGACCAACATGCCGGAACATACCGGTCAGCATGTGGCCCAAGCTGTTAATGAAACCGGCAAAGCGCTCGTTATGCATCCGCTCACGGCAGCGGTAGCTTTCACCGGTTCTATGAACGGCGGCATGGCGCTGATGCGGTATGCGCAGGAAAGGGCCGTTCCCATCCCTGTATTCGCCGAAATGGGCAGCATTAACCCGGTGCTGCTGCTGCCGGGCAAATTGAAGGAAATCACCGCAGCGCTGGCGCAGAAAATGGCTGCGTCCATCACGTTGGGCATGGGGCAGTTCTGCACCCAGCCCGGTCTGATGATCGGCGTAAAAGGGCCGGAGCTGGAAGGCTTCCTGGAAAAGCTTGCCGCGGAGATCGGGGCCTTCAGCCCGCATGAGATGCTGCATGAAGGTATTGCGGCGAATTACGATTCCCGCATTGCGGCGCTGACAGGCAAAAAGGAGCTGCATATTGTAGCGGGCAATACTGCGGCAGCCGTGAATGACGATCCCCGCGTAACGCCATCGTCGGATAAAGCGCAAACGCCGGCACGCAACACCGCTACGATCTGCACCGTGAACGCTCCCGGCTTTTTGAACGACGTTGAGCTGCGTGAAGAAATATTCGGCCCGTACTCGCTGCTGGTGCAATGCGATAATGAAACAGAAATGGAGCAGGTGATGAACAGCCTCGGCGGCCAGCTCACGGCCACGCTGATGGCTACGGAAGAAGACCTGCAGCAGCACGCCGGTCTGCTTGATCGTTGCCTGCAGACCGCCGGCCGGGTGATCGTGAACGAAGTGCCTACCGGTGTGGAAGTATGCGCCAGCATGGTGCATGGCGGGCCTTTCCCCGCCGCCTCCGATCCGCGTTTTACTTCCGTGGGGGCCTCCGCCATCCAGCGTTGGGTGCGGCCCGTATGTTTCCAGAACTTCCCGGAGCACCTGCTGCCCGAAGCGCTGCAAAACGCCAACCCGCTGCACATCCGGCGCATGGTGAACAACGAATGGACGAATAGCTGATATCCTCTTAAATTGTTTATTTTGTATTGATGAAACAGGCCACCAAAAAGACCTTCTTTTGCATAGACGCCCACACCTGCGGCAATCCCGTGCGGCTGGTAGCGGGCGGAGGCCCTTCCCTCAAAGGGAGC
>JBQCFV010000083.1:0-4714 GCA_051958695.1 Chitinophaga sp.
GGAATTGCGGGAATTGGGCATAGAGAACGCCGACGTACATTACCAACTCTCCCCGGAGGAGCTGACTGCGCAGACCCTTGCGTTAAAGCAGGGCTGCCTGAGCGATACCGGAGCCCTGGTGGTCAACACGGGAGAGTTCACCGGCCGTTCGCCCAAGGATAAATTCATCGTAAAAGACAGCATCACCGCCGACACGGTGAACTGGAACGACTTCAACCTGCCGTTCGCATCGGAGAACTTCGACAGGCTGTTCCGCAAGATCACCCGTTATTTCAGCGGAAAACCCGTTTGGGTTAGGGACTGCCAGGCCTGCGCCGATCCTGCGTACCGCATCAACATCCGCGTGATCACGGAAACGCCCTGGTCCAGCCTTTTCGCTTACAACATGTTCATCCGCCCCTCCGAAGAAGAGCTGGAGCACATGGAACCGGAATGGACAGTGATACAGGCACCCGGCCTGTTGGCCGACCCCGCCACCGACGGCACCCGCCAGCACAACTTTTCCCTCGTGGATTTCACCCGTAAAATGATCCTCATTGGGGGCTCCGCCTATACCGGCGAGGTAAAAAAAGGCGTGTTCTCCATTCTCAACTACCTGCTTCCGCACGACCGGAACGTGCTCAGCATGCACTGCTCCGCCAACGAAGGCAAAAACGGCGACACGGCCGTTTTCTTCGGTCTCAGCGGCACCGGTAAAACCACGCTCAGCGCCGATCCCGAGCGCAAGCTCATCGGCGACGACGAGCACGGCTGGACGCCCGATTCCATTTTTAATTTCGAAGGCGGCTGTTATGCCAAAACCATCGATCTCAGCGAAGAAAAAGAGCCCGCCATTTTTAACGCCATCCGCGAAGGCGCGCTGCTGGAGAACGTCAACTTTTTCCCCGGCACCAATACCCTAAACTATGCGGACAAAAAGATCACCGAAAACACCCGTGTGTCTTATCCCCTGCATTATATCGGCAATGCCAAGGAACCGTCCGTAGGCGCTACTCCGAAACATATATTTTTCCTGACCTGCGATGCTTACGGCGTATTGCCGCCGATCTCGAAGCTCACGCCGGGGCAGGCCATGTACCAGTTCATTTCCGGGTACACGGCCAAGGTGGCCGGTACGGAAGCCGGGGTAACCGAGCCCAAATCCACGTTCAGCGCCTGCTTCGGCGCGCCTTTCCTGCCGCTGCATCCCACGCGTTACGCGCAGATGCTCGGTGAAAAGATGCGTGAGCACGATGTGAACGTATGGCTGGTGAACACCGGCTGGACCGGCGGCCCATACGGCACCGGCAACCGCATCAAGCTAAGCTACACCCGCGCCATGATCGGCGCCGCGCTCAACGGCGGGCTGGACAAAGCCGCGTATAAAAATCATCCCGTATTCGGCGTCGCCATCCCCGACACCGTGCCCGGCGTGCCCGCCGATATACTGGACCCGCGCAATACCTGGGCGGACGGCGCCGCGTACGACGCCAAAGCCGCCGACCTGGCCGCGCAATTCGTTAAGAACTTCGAAAAATATGCCGGCAAGGCCGATCCGGAAATCCTGGAGGCCGCGCCAAAAGTTTAATTGCCTTTATACATTCCTTTTTAGATTCCAACGTTCATTTATCAATCTGGTTATTGGGGCTGCTCCGGCTGAGCGGCCCCTTTCCATTTCTGCTTCCTTTTCAGTACCTTTGCGCATGCAAATTTTAGACGGAAAACTCACTTCGCAGGCCATCAAGGATCAGCTGGCCGTTAAAACGACCGAATTAAAGGCCCTGGGCAAAAAGGTGCCGCACCTGGCCGCCATCCTCGTCGGCAACAACGGCGCCAGCGAAACTTACGTGGCATCCAAGGTGAAATCCTGCGCGGAAATCGGCTACAACTCCACCCTTCTCCGTTTTGAGGACACCATTTCCGAAAAGCACCTGCTCGATCATATCAACGCGCTCAACGAGAACGTAGATATCGACGGTATCCTGGTACAGCTCCCCCTTCCCAAACATATCAATGAAGAGCTGGTGATCAACACCATCGATCCCAGCAAGGACGTAGACGGCTTTCATCCCATGAACGTGGGTAAGATGGTCGCCGGCCTGCCCGCTTTCATACCCGCCACGCCTTACGGCATCATGCTGATGCTGGAGCACTACAACATCGACACCAAAGGCAAACACGCCGTGGTGATCGGCCGCAGCCATATCGTGGGCACGCCCGTGAGCATCCTGCTGAGCCGCAACACCAACCCGGGCAACTGCACCGTGACCCTCTGTCATAGCCATACGCACAACCTGAAAGAGCTTTGCCTGCAGGCGGACATCGTGGTGGCAGCCATCGGCCGTCCCAATTTCGTGACCGGCGATATGGTGAAAGAAGGCGCCGTAGTGATAGACGTAGGTATCAACCGCGTACCGGACGCTTCCAAAAAGAGCGGTTTCCGCCTCGTAGGCGATGTAAACTACGCCGAGGTTGCGCCCAAATGCAGCTTCATCACCCCGGTGCCGGGCGGCGTAGGCCCCATGACCATCGCGGCATTGCTGAAGAACACCTATCACGCCGCCATCGGTCAGAAAGGCAACCAGAACTGAATTTAAGCTACCTTTGCAAGATGCAGACCACCGTTACAACAACAGCCGTGCTGCCCGTAATGGAATCTTTCTACACCCTCCAGGGTGAAGGGTTCCACCAGGGGAAAGCCGCGTATTTCATCCGCCTCGGCGGCTGCGACGTGGGCTGCGTGTGGTGCGACGTAAAAGAAAGCTGGGACGCGGACAAACATCCGCAGGTGAGCATCGCCGACCTGGTGCGCGAAGCCTCCGCGCATCCCGGCCGCATTGCCGTTATCACCGGCGGCGAACCGCTGATGCACGATCTGCAGGGTCTTACCAAAGCGCTTCACAAAGCGGGTTTCCGCAATCATATCGAAACGTCCGGCTCTTCGCCTTTGAGCGGCAGCTGGGACTGGATCACGCTTTCCCCAAAAAAATTCAAAGCTCCCCTTCCTGAAGTTTGTGCGCAGGCGCATGAGCTGAAGATCATCATCTACAACAAATCCGACTTTGCCTGGGCGGAGAAATATGCCGCCATGGCCGGGAAGCAGTGCAAGCTGTACCTCCAGCCGGAATGGAGCCGCGCCGCGGAAATGACGCCGCTGATCGTGGATTATATCAAGGAAAATCCGCAGTGGCAGATCTCTTTGCAGGTGCATAAGTATATTAATGTGCCGTAGTTGTTTTTTATTGCAGTATGAAGGGATGTTTTCCCCTGCAGATTTTCATGCATTCCAGCCAAGGTGTTAACACCTCAATATTTCTTTTTCAGCAAACTTTCATTCAGTCCAGCCAAAGGTGTTAACACCTCCGCCTGATACTATCCCTCTTCCCCCATCATAAAACCCTTCTTTTTTCGTTATTTAGCAACCGACTATGAAAAAACTCCTGTTACTCCTCTGCTGCGTTTGCAGCCTCCCGTTGATGGCGCAAAAACCCGGCAAAGCCGAGAAAAAAGCCATGGCCCTGTTCGAGCAAAGCATGGACGCCATGCGCGTTTACCAATACAACGATGCCGTTAAATTCCTGAAAGAAGCCATCCAGGCAAAGCCCGATTTCCCCGATGCGTACGGCCAGCTGGGGCTGACCTACAACGCCATGAAACAATACCCTTCCGCACTGGAAGCCTTCGCGCAGCTTGAAAAGCTCGATCCCGCGGGAGCCCGTTCCGTCCGCCCCTCCTATGCCCGCGCGCTCGCAGGCACCGGGCGGTTCAAAGACGCGCTGGACATGCTGACGGATTATCTCCAAACCAGCAGAAACCCTTCGCCCAAAGCCGTTCAGCTGAGAAAAAATATGGAGTTCGCCGTCACCACGCAGCCCGTGCCCTTCCAGCCGCAGAACCTCGGCGACCAGATCAATTCTCCCGATCCTGAATATTTCCCGTCCCCCACCATCGACGGCAAAACGCTCGTGTATACCCGCCGCGTGCGCGGCCGCAACGAGGATTTTTTTATCGCCGACCGCGACAGCCTGCAATGGCTTGCCAGCCGCGATATGGGCGAACCCGTGAATACCGCTTTCAACGAGGGCGCGCAAAATATTTCGCAGGACGGTGAAATGCTTGTGTTCACCGGTTGCGATTTCCCCAACGGCCGCGGCAGCTGCGATATCTATTATTCCATCAAAACGGCCGAAGGATGGCAGCAACCACGCAACATCGGCCCGGCCATCAATACCGAAGCCTGGGAATCGCAACCCTGTCTTTCCCCCGATAAACAAACATTATACTTCGCCCGCGAAACGCACGACGCCGGCGCGGACATATTTATCAGCACACGCAACGAGAACGGCCAATGGACGCCCGCAAAAAGGCTCGGCCCGCAGATCAACACCCGTGGCCGCGAAACAACGCCCTTCCTGCATGCGGACGGGCAAACGCTGTTCTTCGCTTCCAACGGTCACCCCGGCTTCGGCGGGCTCGACATATTCTATTCCCGCAAACAGGCGGATGGCAGCTGGGGCCCGGCCGTCAACCTCGGCTACCCTATCAATACGATCGAGGAAGAAGGCAGCCTCACCGTAGCCGCGGACGGCAAAACAGCCTATTATGCATCCGACCGTTCCGATTCAAAGGGCTCGCTGGACATTTACAGCTTTGAGCTGTACGAAAGCGCGCGCCCCATGCCCACGCTATACCTGAAAGGGTACGTGTTCGACGCCAAAAACAACACGCGCCTCGA
>JBQCFV010000084.1:0-2030 GCA_051958695.1 Chitinophaga sp.
ATCAAAAGCCACCACAACGTGGGCGGGCTTCCCGAAAAAATGAAGATGGGCCTGGTGGAGCCGCTGCGTTTCCTGTTCAAGGACGAAGTGCGCCGCGTGGGTAAAGAGATCGGCATCAGCGACATCTTCCTGGCCCGCCACCCCTTCCCCGGCCCCGGCCTCGCTATCCGCATCCTGGGCGACAGTACGCCTGAAAAAGTGGCCATGCTGCAGGAAGCCGACGCCGTGTGGATCGACAACCTGAAGGAATCCGGCCTCTACAACCAGGTATGGCAGGCAGGCACCATCCTGCTGCCCGTGCAGAGCGTGGGCGTGATGGGAGACGAAAGGACCTACGAGTTCACCGTCGCCCTCCGCGCGGTAACCTCCACGGACGGCATGACGGCCGATTGGGCGCATCTCCCGTACGAGTTCCTCGCAAAAGTATCCAACGACATCATCAATAAAGTAAAAGGCATCAACCGCGTGGTGTACGACATCAGCTCCAAGCCGCCGGCGACTATCGAGTGGGAATAACCTTTTATTGTTGATATAAAATGATGATTACGAACTGCGGATGGATTATATTTTTCATCCGCCGTTCGTAATTTCTTTTTCCTATGGAATGATTTTTGCAATTTTGGCAACATATGAACCTATCGAGAACATCCGGCAGACTTGCCCTCGCCCTTGCGGCGATGCTGATGGTGCAGGCCTGTAACATTTTCCGGCCCGCCGTCACCAAAACAGACGGTCCTCCTCCCGAGCTGAGCAAGCCTAAACCGGCCGAACCGAAGCCCGAAGTAAAGGAACCCGTAGCGGTAGCGCCGCCGTTCAACGTACCGGCCTTTGCAAAGGAAGTGAAGCGCGACAATTACACCGTAGCCGTTTTTACGCCGCTTTTCCTGGATTCCGTGTTCGCCACCTCCATGGAGATCCCGGGCCGCACCATGCCCCGTTTCGTGATGCCCGGCCTGGAATTTTATGAAGGCGTGCAAATGGCGCTCGATTCGCTGAAAAACAGCGGCATGCACCTCACCGTGCGCGTGTTCGACAACAAAGGAAAATACAACGACGTGGGCGCCATCCTGCGCAGCCGCCAGCTGGACAACACCGACCTCATCATCGGCGCGGTAGGCTCGCCCGAGTTCCAGCAGCTCAGCGATTACGCCAAACAAAAACAGATCAACTTCGTGTCTGCCACCTATCCCAACGATGGCGGCGTAACCGACAATCCTTTCCTCGTGATCGCCAACAGCACGCTGCGCAGTCATGTGGAAGCGATACACAACTATGCGCAGAAAGCGTACGCCAACAAGAACATCGTGGTGCTGCGCCGCAACACGAATTTCGAAGCGGGCATCGCCGCCAATATCAAAGAAGCGTACGACAAGCTGAATTACGACAAAAAAAGCCGTATACGCGAGCTGGTTTGGAGCGACGCCACCACCGAAAGCCAGATCAGCCAGCTGCTGCTCACCGACCGGCCCAATGTGATCATCATCACCGCGCTGGACGAAGCGGGCGCCAAAAGCATCCTGCGCAAACTGGCCGCGCAGAAAACGACTTACCCGATGCATATCTTCGGCATGCCCACCTGGGACATCATGAAGTTCAAAGAGCCCGAGTTCGTCGGCCTCACCATGTATTACTCCACACCGTACCACAACGACAAAACGGACGTGTACAGCAAATACGTCGGCGACCAGTTCAGGAAGATCTACAAGGCGCGCCCTTCCGACCTCGTGTTCAAAGGCTTTGAGCTGACCTGGTATTTTGTGAACCTGCTTCACCAGGACGGGCTGTATTTCAACAAAGACATGAACAAACCGGGTAACCGCGTGTTCACCACCTTCAATTTCCAACCGGTGTATCTTGAAGACGGTGAAGAAACGCCCGATTACTTTGAGAATAAAAATATTTATGTCATCATGAAAGGCGACAGCGCCGATTTCAGGATGAATTCGTCATTGTAAGAACAAACAGCTGAAAAGAAGGGGGATAGCCGGTTACGGCCATCCCCTTTTTTCGTTAAATTCGGTGATCCATGC
>JBQCFV010000085.1:0-9092 GCA_051958695.1 Chitinophaga sp.
AGGCTTTGGCGTAACGTTCCTCGTTCAGGAAACCTTCCGTCACCAAATGGGCAATGGCTTCTTCCGCCTCGTCCCCGTAAAGTTTCAGCTCCCGGCACTTTTCCCGCACTTCCATATGGCAGCGCTCCTGGTAGGCGCAGTAATGGCGGAGCTTTAATATATCGCTGCTGCTCATGGGCTAAAATAAAAGAGGCTGACCGGATGTTATTCCCGTCAGCCCCCGTAAAACGTTCTGTTTATGACTGGCGTACGATCATCAGCTTGGCGTAGTTCAGCATGATCTTCTTTTCGCCGCCGCCTTTGGGGAACATCACCGTGGCGATGCGGTTGTTGGAAGCGCCTTCGAGGCTCAGTATCTTACCAAAGCCGAATTTCTGATGCTCCACGTCCATGCCGGGCTCCATTTCAGCGGGATCATCCGCGGTGAAATTGGGCGAGGGCGTATGATTGCTCACCGCGCCGGATGCGGGCCTGGGCGCCGTTCTGGCGGGCGCGGGACCTTGCTGCGGCGCGGCCGTTCTCCGTTTTTCGAACATATTGCCCCAGGAAGCGCCGCCGCCCAGGCTGCCGGAGTTGCGCAATCCGCCGCCCGCGTAGCTGCGGTCGAGGAACTGCTCCGGCACTTCTTCGAGGAAGCGGCTCGGCTCGTTCTGCTGCAATTGCCCGAAACGGTAGCGGCTGTTGGCGTAAGTGAGAAAGAGGCGGGCTTTGGCGCGGGTAACGGCCACGTAGAACAAACGGCGCTCTTCTTCCAGCTCCTCGCGTGAGTTGATGGACATGCCGCTGGGGAACAGGCTTTCTTCCAGCCCCACGGTGAACACCACGGGAAACTCAAGCCCTTTCGCCGCGTGAATGGTCATCAGCTTTACCACGTCGCTGTTCTCGTCGTTGGTATTGTCCGCGTCGGTGAGCAGCGTGATCTGCTGCAGGTATATGCCGAGGGATTTGTTGTCTTCCAGCTCCCCGTCCTCGTTCGGCGTTTCGGTAAATTCCTTGATGGAGTTCAGCAACTCCTGTATGTTCTCGTAACGGGCGAGGCCCTCCGTGGTTTTATCGTTGAACAGCTCTTTGACGATATTGGTGCTTTTGCCGACCTGCACGGCGATCTCGTACGCGTTGTGTTTTTCGAGCATGATGCGGAAGCTCTGTATCATGGTCACAAAGCCGTCGATCGCTTCGAGCGTGCCGGCCCTGAAACCAAATTCCTTCGCTCTTTCCAGCACTTCCCAGAACGTCACGTTCTGATCGTTGGCATAGATGGAAACCTTTTCTATCGTGGTTTTCCCGATGCCGCGCGCGGGGTAGTTAATGATGCGTTTGATGGCTTCTTCGTCGCGCGAGTTCATGATCACGCGCAGGTACGCGATGAAGTCCTTGATCTCTTTGCGCTGGTAGAACGAAAGGCCGCCGTAGATGCGGTACGGGATCGCCATCCTGCGGAGGCTTTCCTCGAAAGCGCGGCTTTGCGCGTTGGTGCGGTACAGTCTGCAGAAGTCGCGGTTGCTGTAATGGTTGCGGAGCTTTTGTTCGGAGATGGTATCCGCCACGGTCTTGCCTTCCTCGTTGTCCGTATTGGTGCGGATGAGCTTGATCTTTTCGCCTTCCGCATTGTCCGTCCAGAGGTTCTTTTCGATCTGCCCTTTGTTCTTCGCGATCACTTCGTTGGCCACGTTCAGGATGCTTTTGGTGGAGCGGTAGTTCTGTTCCAGCTTCACCACTTTCACGTCGTCGTAGTCCTTTTCGAACTGCAGGATGTTCTGGATGGTGGCGCCGCGGAAGGAATAGATGCTTTGCGCGTCGTCGCCCACCACGCAGATGTTCTCATGCACCGCGCCGAGCAGCTTCACGATCTCGTACTGCGCGGGGTTGGTATCCTGGTACTCGTCGATCATGATGTATCTGAACTTGTGCTGGTATTTGGCCAGCACGTCCGGGAAGCTCCTCAGCAGCACGTACATTTTATACAGCAGATCGTCGAAGTCCATGGCGCCGTTCTTGAAGCAGCGTTTGGCGTACATGTCGTAGATCTTGCCGGTGAGCGGGCGGCTGGCGCGCTGGTCTTCCTGCTGGATGTAATAATCCTGCTGGTAGGCTTCCGGGCTCATCAGGCTGTTCTTTGCGGCGGAAATACGGTTGTATACGAGATTCGGCTTGTAATGTTTGTCGTCGAGGTTCAGCTCGTTCACGATGGTTTTTACCACGCTTTTCGCGTCGTCCGCATCATAAATGGTGAAGTCGCTCGGGTAGCCCAGCTTGGGCGCATCGCTACGCAGCAGACGGGCGAACACGGAGTGGAAAGTGCCGATGTAAAGATTGCGGGCTTCATGGCCGCCGAGTATCTTTTCCACCCTTTCTTTCATTTCCTTCGCCGCCTTGTTGGTAAAGGTGAGCGCCAATATATTAAAAGCGTCCACCCCGTTGCGCATGAGGTGGGCGATCCTGGTCGTGAGTACTTTCGTTTTGCCCGAACCCGCGCCCGCAATGATCATCAAAGGTCCTTGCAGGGTGGTTACGGCTTCCCGCTGCCGCTCGTTCAGAGCGTCTAAATAGTTTGCGTTCATCAATGGATTTTTTGCAGGCTGTAAAAGTACGATTTGAGCGGCGGACTGCGAAATCCGGTGGATAACTCGGCGGTTGCACCGCATAAGATGCCCGGTGTCCGGAAAAAATAAAGGGCCGGCCATTGTTCCCGGCCGGCCATTGAATGTTTTTATTTCTTGTTCCTGTCTACTTTTGGCCGCTCGTCGCGGTTGGCGATGCTCCAGGCGGTGTGGAACACCAGCTGCGCGCGTTTGGCCAGCAGCCCGTAGCTGATCTTGTGCGGCTCGTCGCCCTCGCCGTGATAGTCCGGGTGCACGCCGTTGAAATAAAAAATGATGGGAATTTTATGCTGCGCGAACATGTAATGGTCGGACCGGTAGTAGAAGCGGTTGGGATCGTTGGGATCGTTGTAACGGTAGTCCAGGTCGAGGCCCGTTTGTTCGTTGGCCGCTTCGCTGATGGGCCGCATGTCCGAGCTGAGCTTGTCGTCGCCGATGATGTACACGTAATTGCTGTCGTTCTGGTGGTCCGCATCGATGCGGCCGATCATGTCGATGTTGAGGTCGGCCACGGTTTCGCTGAGCGGGTAGATGGGATTGTTCGTATAATAACGCGAGCCGAGCAGACCTTTTTCCTCGCCTGCAACGGTCATGAACACGATGCTGCGGCGCGGGCCCTTGCCTTCTTTTTTGGCTTTCATGAAAGCTTCGGCCATTGCGATCACGGACACGGTGCCCGATCCGTCGTCGTCCGCGCCGTTGTACACTTTCCCGTTGATCACGCCCACGTGGTCGTAGTGCGCGGTGATGAACAGGTATTCGTCTTTTTTATCCGTTCCGGGAAGAATGCCCAGCACGTTGCTGGACCTGATCTCGTGCGTTCCTTTTTCAAACGTCAGCGAGCTGATCTGACCCGCGGCAGCCGGTTGTTTCCCGGCTTTGAGGCTTGCTTCCAGCCCGTCCCAGGATTTGCCCAGTATCGCCGTGGCCACTTCGGGTGAAATAAAATAAGCGTTGGGGATAAATTCCATGGTGGTCATTTCCTGGAAATAAAGCCCGGTGCGGCGAAGCCTGCTGCCCGCACGGCCCATGGAAGGCACACGGTCGGACACGACGAACACCGCTCTTGCGCCTTTGTTGGCGGCCGCGCGGAGCTTGTCTTTCAGCTGTATCTCGCTTTTGCCGTTTTGCCCGCCGCCCGGAACAACGGCCAGCTTGCTGTCCGTGATAACAGCGATCTTATCGTTGACGTCGAGCCCTTTGTAACTGTCGTACCCTTCCTTCGTAATGCCGTAACCTGCGAACACCACCGGCGTTTGCCCCAGCTGCTGGTTCTTCGTTTCGCGAAGGGCGCTGTAAAAACCGTCGCCGAACGCGAAGGTTTTGCCGCCCGCTACGATCATGCTGCGGACAAGCGTATCCTGGTAAAGACTGAAAGGCTGTTCCCATTTGCCGTTGGCGCCGGGCTGCAGGCCCGCGCGTTTGAATTGTTCCGTGATATATTTCGCGGCTTTATACTGGCCGGGCGTACCGGTTTCGCGGCCTTCCATCTCATCGCTGGCGATAATGTAAAGATGTTTTTGAAGACCGGCGGCGGTAATGCCTTTTGCGTAAGGGCTGGAAGCCACCGGCCGGGCGGGCGCTTTGGGCGCCTGGGCGCAGGCGGCGGTACCTATGGCCAGTATGGAAGCCAGGAGCGGGAGTTTTCTCATGGGTTGCGTTTATCTCTAAGTTAAGGTTTACAGTTGTTGCCACCGTTACCGCTTATCAAAAGCGGGCGTACAAAAAAGGCTGCCCCGGTGCGCCGAAACAGCCTTTTCCGCAAAAATATCTTCGTTTATGCGCAGGCGATCTTTTTTACCCTATTCTCGTGGCGGCCGCCTTCGAAGGGCGTTTCCACGAAAATGTCCACCATTTCCTTCGCGGTGGCATGATCTACAAACCGCGCGGGAATGCAAAGCACGTTGGCGTTGTTGTGGCTGCGGGCCAGGCGGGCCAGCTCGTCGCCCCAGCAAATGGCGGCGCGGATGCCCTGGTGTTTGTTGGCGGTGATGGCCACGCCGTTCGCGCTGCCGCAGATCAGGATGCCAAAGGCATGGCTGCCCGCTTCCACCGCGCTGGCAACAGGATGCGCAAAATCGGGATAATCCACCGAATCCAGCGAATGCGTGCCGAAATCCTGCACCTGCACGCCTTTCCCTTCGAGATAAGAGATCACTTCCTCCTTATATTCGAACCCGGCATGGTCTGAACCGATCGCAACGGGCATTTCGAGATTGAATGTCACTTGTTCCATAAGCTGCTTTTTTATTTGTTCATGCCTGGCTGCCGTTATCAGCTCCACTCTTCCGCCTCTTCTTCTTTCTCCATCTTTTTGTAGGTGCGGGCGGAGATCGCGATGCTCACTTCATACAGCAGGTATAAAGGTACGAAAACCAGCAATTGGTCTAATACGTCGGGCGGGGTGATCACGGCCGCGAGGATCAGTATCACCACCACGGCGTGACGGCGGTAGCTGCGCATGAAGTCCGGCGTAAGCAGGCCCAGCTTGGTGAGGAAATACACGAGGATGGGCATTTCGAACAGCGCGCCCATACCGAGAATGATCTGCGTCATCAGCGCGAAATAATCGTCGATGAAGAAGTCGTTCTTGATCACGTCGGACACGGTATAGCTGGCGAGGAAGTTGATCATGAAAGGCGCTATCAGGAAATAGCTGAAAGCAACGCCCATCAGGAACTGCATGCTTACCCAGAAGATCACGCCCTTTGAGCCTTTGGCTTCGTTGTCCTTCAGCGCGGGGCGTACGAAACGCCAGAACTCCCAGCAGATGTACGGGAATGCGCAGATAATGCCGAGAATGAACGCCAGCTTGAACTGCAGGGTGATCTGCCCGGCCAGCTTGGTGTTCTGGAACTGTATATGCGGGGGCGTCACGCACATTTTGTCGCCCAGCCCGAGCGCGTGGCTGGCGGAGCATAACCATTTGTAGGTCGGGAACGAGGCCTGCGTGGGCCCGAAGATCACGTTGGTCAGTATCCAGTCGGTGAATACGAAACCGAAAATGCTCAATATCACAATGGCCGCCGCAGAGCGCACCAGGTGCCACCGGAGCTCTTCCAGGTGATCAAAAAACGACATCTCTGCCTTGTCCTCATTATTCGAGAATAACTTCTTTAACATGTGCGCTTAAAATCAGGAGCACAAATATAACGTGTGCCCGGTGAATAGTCTAGTCTAAAAACGGGACAAGTTAAGAATAAAAACAAAGGGAAAAGAAAGAAGGGGAAAGTACGGGGCTTAAATTGTGCTTAAAAAAAAAAGAGCCAGCCCGAGAAGAATCAAGAGCCGGCCTTTCATCCATTGTTTGTTAACCCCAAAAAAGTTGAATTCGAGAATGTCTTTATTCGCTTCTGCTACGTCAATAACTTATTCCTTTATGGCAAGCTATCAGATATAAGTTACAACCTTTACAGAGCTTTTAAATTTCTAGAACAAAAATAGAAAGAAATATCGTATTATCAATGTTGCAACAAAGTTTTTTACAACCTTTTAACAAAAATCAAATTATTGTGTTACGTATCAGCACCTATGTTAATTCAATTCGTGTTAATTTACTACTACTCCCTTCAAAAACGATTTAGCAAATGTAATATTAAGCAAAAATATAATTCTTAACTAACTATTTCTTTAAACGGCTGTTTACCAGGCGGTAATTGATCTGCTTCCTTTTCTATTGTTACGCTTTCTTTCCTTGTGACGCTTTCTCTTTCTTTATGACCGTTGATATATACCGCAATTTTCGCGCCGGATTCCTCAATTCAGGATCTTCATTTTCACCATTTCTATCCTCGTATCCGTCACGTTCAGTATGTCAAACTCGTAATCGTCGATGATAATGCGTTCTTTCAGCCGCGGGATGGTTTCGTAATGGGAAATGATATAACCGGATAAAGTTTCGCTTTCGTCTTCCGGGAAGTCGAAGCCGTACCGTTCGTTGAGGTAATCCAGCTCCAGCCTGCCGGAAAAAATGTACTCTTTTTCCGCGATCTGTTTCTCCACGAATTCTTCCACGTCGTGCTCGTCCTTGATATCGCCGAAAATTTCCTCGAGCACGTCCTCGATGGTCACGATGCCGGCGGTGCCGCCAAACTCGTCCACCACCCAGGCGATGCTGCGCCGTTCCTTGTTGAACTTGCTGAGCAGGTCTATCGCGCTCATGGTTTCCGGCACGGCCAGGATGGGATGGATCACGGAACGGATGTCATCGGGATTTTTGAACATGTCCAGCTGATGTACGTACCCGAGAATGTTGTCGATATTGTTTTCAAAGATGATGACCTTGGACAGCTTGGTGTCGATGAACTTTTTCCGCGCGTCGGCGATGCTGCTGTTGATGTCCAGCGCCTCGATCTCCTTGCGGGGAATGAGGCAGCCCCTGATCTTTACATGCACGAGGCTGAGCGCGTTCTCGAACAGCTCGGTGTTCAGCTCCTGGCCTTCGCCCATGTGCTGCTGGCTTTGCCGGGTGAAATACTCCACGTCCACCCGCGCGAAAGAGCTTTTATTCTCCGCGATGCGCACGTTGAACAGATATTTCAGTATCCATTCGGACACGGATTCGAGCAGGTTGCCTAAAATATACAGCGGGCGGGACAGTACGGAGATGGGCAGGGCGAAAAAACCCAGCAGGGCTTCGGGGCGGGAGCGGAAGATGCTGCGCGGGATAAAAAAACCGAAGAACAGCATCAGCAGGGTAGCCACGAGTATTTCCACCAGCAGCGTTACCACCACGATCTCCGGCAATTTGTTCTGCGGGATGATCATGGCCCAGAGCGAATCGATCCATCCTGCCACCAGCATGCTGTAGATCACGATGCTGATGGTGAGGCCGATGAGGCTGGTGGCGAGAAAACGCGCGGGATGCTCGTTGAAGCCGGACAGTATCCTGCCCGTGGCGCGGCCCTGTTTTTTCTTCAGCTCGATACTCAGCCGGTTCACATTGGCGAAAGCGGTTTCCATGCCGGCAAAGAAGCCCGCAACGAGGATCACTATAACCAGTAAAACAATCGTATAAATATCCATCCAAACAAAGATATGAAATTAGCGCAAAGCCCGCGCAGCGGGCGGCCCCTTAGTCCAGGAAGTTGTCCACAATGGCTTTTACCTCCCGGTAAGCCTTTTCCAGCTCGTCGTTCACCACGATGTGGTCGAACTCGCTGGCAAACGACAGCTCGTAGCGGGCTTTGCCCAGCCGTTCGTCCAGCGAGGCCTGGGTTTCGGTGCCGCGTTCGCTCAGGCGCACGCGCAACGCGTCCAGCGAGGGCGGCTGTATGAAGATGGTGAGCGCGGCGTCGTGGTATTTTTCCTTGATGCTGAGGGCGCCTTTTACGTCGATGTCCACCATCGGGTACTGGCCGTTGCTCCAGATGCGTTCCAGCTCGCTTTTGAGCGTGCCGTAATATTTACCGGCGTACACCATTTCGTACTCGGCAAAATCATTGTTGTCGATATGCTGCTGGAACTCTTCTGCGCCCAGGAAATAATAGTCGCGCCCGTGCACTTCGGTTTCCCGGGGCGTGCGGGTGGCGGCGGAAATGGAAAAGGCGAGCTGCGGCATTTCGCCGAGCAGCCTTCTTACAATGGTCGTTTTACCTGCCCCGGAAGGCGCGGTGATGATAATTATTTTGTGTGATGACATGTTATGGTTTACACGCGCTTGATATCTGCCCCGAGGTTCCGCAGGCGTTCGTCGATGTACTGGTAGCCCCGGTCGATCTGGTCGATATTGTGGATGGTGCTTTTGCCTTCGGCGCTGAGCGCGGCGATCAGCAAAGCCACGCCGGCCCTGATGTCCGGGCTGCTCATGGTGATGCCTCTCAGCCTATGCTGCCTGCCGAGGCCGATCACGGCTGCGCGGTGCGGATCGCAAAGGATGATCTGGGCGCCCATGTCGATAAGCTTGTCCACGAAGAACAGCCTGCTTTCGAACATTTTCTGGTGCACGAGCACGCTGCCTTTGGCCTGGGTGGCCACTACCAGCACGATGCTCAGCAGGTCGGGCGTAAAGCCCGGCCACGGGTTATCGTATATGGTCAGGATAGATCCGTCGATAAAGGTCTGGATCTCGTAGCTGTCCTGCGCGGGAATAAAAATATCGTCGCCGCGGAACTCCATTTGAATGCCCAGCTGGCGGAACTTTTCAGGGATCACGCCGAGGTGCTGTATACCCGCGTTCTTGATGGTGATCTCGCTCTGCGTCATGGCGGCGAGGCCGATGAAGGAGCCGATCTCGATCATATCGGGCAGCATGGCGTGCTGGCAGCCTTTGAGGCCGCTCACCCCTTCGATGTGCAGCATGTTGGAGCCCACTCCGCTGATCTTTGCGCCCATGCTGTTGAGCATTTTGCAAAGCTGCTGCAGGTAAGGTTCGCAGGCCGCGTTGTAAATGGTGGTAGTACCTTTTGCGAGCGCGGCGGCCATCACGATGTTGGCGGTGCCGGTCACGGAAGGCTCGTCCAGCAGCATATAGGTGCCGGTGAGACCGTTTTT
>JBQCFV010000086.1:0-5387 GCA_051958695.1 Chitinophaga sp.
CACCCCCGTTGAACGAAGGTTCGTCAAGGACCAGCTGACCTGCGCGCCAGTTAATGACCACTTCCTGTCTGTCTTTAACGATATCGCCGGCAATATCCTTTGCGAACAGGCGTACCGTTTGCTTTTTACGTATCATAAAAAATACTTTTTACACGGTTACTTTCGGCCAGTCGATAGGAACATTGGTAATTGCGTACAATAAGTTAAGCGTAGTGATGTTGCCTACGGCAAGCACCACATCCACCAGGTGCCCCTGGTCATATCCCGCTTCGTAGAAGTCTTCGAGAACATCCCCGACAATCTGTCCTTTTGTGAGCGCGATATTATGCGCCAATGCAGTGAGGGCTTTTAGCTTCCTGTCAAACTGAATGTCATTGGCGCGTATATCCAATATCTGCTCATTGCTAAAACCCAGGCGTCCGGCTATCGCGCTATGGAAGCTGAGACAATATGGACATTGATTCACCTGGCTTACCACGAGGTTTACCGCTTCGCGTTCGCGGTCGGTCAGGGAATTTTTTTGCGAGAGGTAGCTGAAGTAAGTTTCAAGCCCATTTTCGCTGCTGGCAAAGGCGGCAAAAATATTGGGAACCTTGCCGAACAGGCCCTTCAGTTCCGCAAAGATCTTTTTATTCTTTTCCGAAACGATCTGTTCGCCCGGTACTAAAAAGTCATTCATAAAAAATCATTTGATCCGGATATCTCCATAGATATCAGGATACTTATTAAACATCATCGCCACAAAACCGCATTTCGGCATTATTTTCAGGTCATTTTCGCGTGCATAACCAACCACCCCGTCTCCCAGCTTCTTTCCATATCCGTTGTTGCGCTGCGTAAGGCCGATGCTGGTGAATCCTGCCGTTAATATCCCGGGAGTAATATCGACGGTCATTCTTCCGACCTCGTGGCCATCTACGTTCAGCGAAAAAAAGGAGATCCCTTTTCCTCCTTCGTGTATCTTGATCTTTTCCATTTTATACGTTTTATTTACTGCGACTTTTTCAAAGAAACGGCGTTCATGCAATAACGAAGCCCGCTGGGCCTCGGGCCGTCCGGGAAAACGTGGCCCAGGTGGGCGTCGCAGGTATTGCAGAGCGCCTCAATGCGCTGCATGCCATAACCATTGTCCTTATGGTAAGCGACCGCATTTTCCTTTACCGGCTGCGTGAAGGAAGGCCATCCTGTTCCGCTTTCGAACTTTGTTTCAGCGTCAAAAAGTTCCGTATCACAACAAATACAGGCATATCTTCCGGGTTCGAAATAAGAGCAGAGTTCGGAGCTGAATGCGCGCTCCGTACCTTTAAGCCGGGTAATATTGAACTGCTCGCGTGTGAGGATCGCTTTCCATTCGTCCTCTGTCTTTTCTACTCTCTTATCAGGAGCAGGGTTGCCGTTATTGGCAAATTTTATAACATCATTCCAATTTAGCATAGTTGTAATTTTAAGATTAAAAAACAGATTCGATCGTAAACGTCCTGTCGTTGAAAACGAAGGATTCGTTTTGTTTTTTCTCCATAAGCTGCTGGTAAAAAGGCGCATCAGGCGACATTGCAACAAAATGCTTCCCGTCAAGGTCAAATTGGCACGCAGGTATCCCGACGATATAATACTGGCCATTGACCAATGCCACCGCGCCTTCCGTCACCGAAGTTTTGGGACCAAAGTCCAAATCCCGAAGCATTCTGATCTCGTTCTCCCGCTGATGGATCTGTCTTTCCATGGCCTGCAAATACTCTTCCGTCTGCTCCCTATGGGAGTTATCGTCAGCGTCACGGACATCCTCGAGGTTGAGATCGCCGCCGCTTTGATAGCCGGCATAGCTCTCTTTCAGGCGTTGGAGCGTTTCCTGGTGCGACTTTATAAGCGCCGCCTTTAAAGTAACTTTATCCATTTTTTTTCTTTATCCTTTAAAATACCGCTCTTGTGTAACCAGTCCGTTTTCCCATAACGACCGGACGATCTCATGCAAATAGATGTCACTTCCGTCCTTCATTTCCAAACTCAGGATGTATTCCGAAAAAGAGGCGTTATCATCAACAGCGGATCTTAGTAACGTAATTTCCTTTACGCTTTTAATTGAATCCACAAATTCGCGGAGCTTCTTCATAGCCGCGTCCCTTCCTTCCGTCAATCTGCCGTCAAATTCGACGGTCCTGATATTTGGCGCGTAATATTTTTCAGCGGCCTCAACAAGCTGGCCGTTTACTACCATTTTATTCATGGCGTCTGATAATTCGCGGAGATCCTTTTCCATTTTTTTGTCGTTTTGAATGTGAATAATACCTGGCTTTTTAAACAGCCGTCCAAATGGCATCCATAAACCAGGATTTTGTGTCCAAAAACTCTGCGGTATGGACAAAACCGCTATTCATTGCCATCTGGCGAACCTGGTCCTTTGAATATTTCTGGGATATTTCGGTCCATATGCATTCATCTTTCTCAAAAGAAATGCTGGTACCCGCGAGATTCACGACCATATCGCTCAAACAGACAAGATAGCTCTTCGCCGCCCCCGTCAGCGGATCGTAGCTGCAATAATGATCAAACTGGCCGATCCTGAAATCCGCTTCCAGTTCCCGGTTAATTCTCGTCAGCAAGTTTAGATTGAACTCCCTTGTAATCCCCTCCCGGTCATCGTATGCACGCCTGATAACAGCAGGATGTTTGACGAGATCGAACCCGATAATGCACTGATCGCCGGGCTGCAGGTAACTGCGTAACCTTTTGCAGAACTGGTTGCTTTCTGTTATGGTCATGTTGCCGATATTGCCGCCCAGGCACATCACCACCTTCCGCGTTGCGGGCAATACGCAATGGAATGCCAGCATATCAAAGTAGTCGCCTGCCAATCCGTTGAACCGTAAACCCGGAACGTTACCGGGCAGAAATGACTGCAACCCGCTGATCACATTTTCAGATATGTCGATCGGTACATAATTAAAGGACGCGTTTGCATTGACGAGCGCATGTAATAAATGGACTGATTTGGCGCAATTGCCCGGGCCCAGTTCAATCAATTCAAAATCCAGGCCCCTCACCGTTAAACTGTCAGCAATCTCTTTGGCCTGCCCGGTAAAGATCTCCATTTCACATCTTGTAAGATAATAATCCGGTGATGCCATTATTGCCTGAAAGAGACTGTCGCCTTTTTTGTCGTAAAAGTATTTGGACGGCAGCCTTTTTGGAACTTGTGTCAGACCCTGGACAACGTCCTGGTACAAATCGCTGCTTTCCGTCCTAAGCTCATATTGTGGTTCATAAAAATTGGAACTGCCTTCTTCAACCATAGAGATCATCTTGATTACAAATTAAGATCACTGCGGTTAAAAAGGGAATGGACAGAAGGGACAATCATTTGTACTTTATGACGCTGCCTGACCGGCATCCTCTCTGAGCGATTTGCGATAAACGTCGGGGGAAACAGCGGCCCGCTGCTTGAAAAAGCGGCTGAAATAAGCTACATCGTGAAATCCCAGCTCAAGGGCGATCTGTTTTACGGGCTTGTCACTTAGATATAATTCATGCCTGGCTTGTGTTATAATGCGGTCAGAGATCATGTCGCCGACGGTCTTTTCCAGGTGCTGCTTAGCCATGCGGTTCAGCGTTTTGACGGTAACGTTCAATAACTTTGCATAGTCCGCCGGCCGGTGCTTGTGGTGAAAGTGCTGCTCCACCGCATTGATCAGCTCCCGGACAATGTAATGGACCTCTGGAAGCGCCTCCGAATAGGTCGCGCTTCTTTCCATCTTTATCCGGGAGGCATAGATCATAAATATTTTCACCCAGGAGATCGCTATATCATAGCGGCCCAAACGGTCGCCGTTGAGCTCTGAAAGAAGATGGTCCAGCGGGGACAGGAGCTGCGCCATTTCTTCCTGGCTGATCTTTATCAATGGAATTTCACCGATGCTCTTGAATAGCACCTGCTTGCTTGTTAATTCCACGTCATATTTATGGTTCCAGAAAAAATCCGGGTGAAACTGCAGTAATATTCCATCAATCGGGCCGTCTGCGTCGATTTGAAAAGGCTGGTAGATCGGAAACCTGATGAGGCAGTTTTCAGAGAAATCATACTTCGCCGTATCAAAGGTTACCTGGCCTTTGCCTTTCCTGATGAGGATCACTTTATAACAGTTATAGCTAGTCAGGCTTTTAAAATACTGGTCGTCGTTAAGCTGTATCAGCTTAAACGCCAATACATTGGTTTGAGGGTTTACCAGTTCTATTTTTAATTGTTCGTTCATTGTCCAGCAATTTTATACCGGTATTCATATTGAAAGAAAATGGAGTATGCCCTTCCAAAGCGAAGGTACATACTCCATGGTTTCTTAACTTGTTTAGATGAGGGAAATGGCTTACGGGCGAACGCGGATGATCGTCTTTCCCTTCGCCCGTTTCGTTGAATTAAAGGTGGCAACGGCATCATCGAGGGTAGATATGGTGCCGATGTTGGTCCGCAGACGGCCCTCGCGCAACCGCTGAACGATCGCACTCAGTTGGGCGCGATCGGGCACAACGACGAAGTCGATAGCCTGCCCGCCATCTGGCCGCGCGTCGGTCGGGCCGGTAACGGTCACCAGCGTTCCCCCCGTGCGAATGAGGGCTGCGGAGCGTTTTGCGATATCGCCGCCGAGCACATCAAAAACCAGGTCGACCGCGCCCGCATCTTCCAGGGCGTCGTTATCGAGATCTACGAATGCCTGCGCGCCGAAGTCGAGCGCCGCCTGACGCTGGGCAGCCCGCCCCGTGCCGATCACATAAGCGCCGGCCTCACGCGCGAGCTGCACGGCCATCGAACCGACTATGCCGGCTGCGCCGTGCACGAGAACGGTCTGCCCAGCACGAAGGCGGCCGTGCTCGAAAAGCCCCTGCCAGGCGGTCAGGCCGGGCATTACGAGCGCGGCTCCCACAGTGAAATCAACATCGCCCGGCAGCGGCGCGAGATTGCGCGCCTCAACGGCTACGTACTCCGCCAGCGTGCCGTCGCGGGTCCAGTCCGTGAGACCGAACACCCGCTGACCCACCGACAGCCCTGTTGTTCCGTAGCTGAGAGCGGTAACCACTCCGGCCACCTCATGGCCGGGGATCGAAGGCGTCCGGTCGCGGCCGAGGCGGTCCACCCAGGTCGAGGGCCACGACAGCTCATCCCCCGTGATTGCCGACGCATGAACCCGGACGATCACATCGCCATAGTTCGCGCCGTCGCCCTGCGGCGTGGGGCGTTCCACCAGCTTCATGCCAGCTGTTCCCGCAGCCTGATCGGTAACAACAATTGCTTTCATGATACACCTCCTTTTTTGTTTATCTGCAAACACCCGCTTAATGAAGCAGTGTTGCCGTATACTATTCTTTTTAACATGATTTTGATGCTTAAAGTTGTACAA
>JBQCFV010000087.1:0-6711 GCA_051958695.1 Chitinophaga sp.
AGAAAGCAGATCGAAAATTATTGTCCGCTCAACCAGGTGGCCCGCCAGTGGAGCGACAGGCGTAAAGTGGTGGAAGAGCCCCTGTTCTCCTCTTACGTTTTTGTACGTGTGCCTGAAAGCAAAAAGCCGGTAGTGCGCGAAACGGAAGGCATCATCAATTTCGTGTACTGGCTGGGAAAACCCGCGCTCATCCCCGATCATGAGATCGCCCTGATCCAGCGTTTCCTGCGGGATTATAAGGACGTGAGCCTGGAAAAGTTCCCGCTGCACCACAACGACCTGGTGGAAGTGACCGCGGGGCCGCTGATGCACCAGCGCGGGCGCATCATAGAGCTGGGCAAGAACCGGGTGAAAGCCATATTGAGTAGTCTTGGTTACAATATCGTGGCCAATGTAGCGGCGGACGAAGTAATGATGGTACCGGCCATTTAACGATCAACAAAAAACAATCTTTCAAAAGCATGCACCATATCCTGTTATGCGGCGGCGCGGGCACGCGCCTCTGGCCACTATCCAACCGCCGTACGCCAAAGCAGCTGCTGCCGCTCTTCGACGGGCTGAGCCTGCTGCAGATCACACGGCTCCGCAACACATTCGCCTGCACGGGCGTTACGGCCATCGTAAACGAAGCGCAGGCTGCCGACATCATCGCACAACTAACCGCCGCGGGCGCAGAAACGCCCGCCATACTCGCGGAACCTGTCGGCCGTAACACCGCTGCGGCCATCGCCCTCGCCGCCTTCGTGGCGGACCCGGAGGAAATACTGCTCATCACCCCGGCCGATCATCTCATTGGTACGCCCGAACGGTACGAAGAGACCATCCGCGCCGCGTACACCCTCGCCATGCAGGACTATCTCGTGACCATCGGCCTGCAGCCCGCCTATCCTGAAACCGGCTATGGCTACATCCAGCATAACGGCAACGACGTGGTGCGTTTCGTGGAAAAGCCCGATGCGGCCAAAGCCGGAGAAATGCTCCAAAGCGGCGGCTATCTCTGGAACAGCGGCATCTTTTGCGCACGGGCCGCGGTAATGCTGGAAGAGCTGGAACAATACGCACCGGACATCTATGCCGCGGCAGCCGTGGCCGCCAACGAATGGCTGGAGACCGGCAAGCTTTCGCTGGAAAAAATGCAGGCCATCCCTTCGGACAGCATCGACTATGCCGTGATGGAAAAAAGCGGCCGCGTAAAAGTGGTGCCCAGCGATATGGAATGGAGCGACGTAGGCAGCTACGAAGCGCTTACCGAAGCGCTGGCGCGTCATTACCAGTATAACAACGAGCAGGCCGTATTCATCAACAGCAATCCCGATACCAGCATGGTGATCGGGAAAGACAAGCTGGTGGCGCTGGTGGGCGTCGAGAACATGGTGGTGGTGGATACGCCCGGCGCCATTCTCGTGATGCAGAAAGGCAAAGGCCAGGACGTAAAGCAGCTGCACCAGTGGGTCAAGGAAAACCGCCCCGAACTATTATAAAAACAAAAAAGAAAGATGAAACTCACGGATAAGATCTATATCGCCGGTCACCGCGGAATGGTGGGCGGCGCCATCAAAAGAAAACTGATTTCCCTCGGCTACCAGAACCTGCTGCTGCGCACCTCCGGCGAGCTGGACCTCCGCAACCAGCAGGCCGTGAACGAATTTTTCCAGGCCGAAAGACCCGACTACGTATTTCTCGCCGCCGCAAAAGTAGGCGGCATCCACGCAAACAATACCTACCGCGCGGAGTTCCTGTACGATAACCTGATGATCGCCGCCAACGTATTGCATGCTGCGCATGAGAACAAAGTAAACAAACTGATGTTCCTCGGCAGCTCCTGCATTTATCCGCGCATGGCGCCGCAGCCCATCGCGGAAAACAGCCTGCTCACCGGTCCGCTCGAAGCCACCAATGAACCGTACGCCATCGCCAAGATCACCGGCATCAAGCTCTGCGAAGCCTATCGCCATCAGTACGGCAGCAACTTTATCAGCGTGATGCCTACCAACCTCTACGGCATCGGCGACAATTACCATCCTGAAAATTCGCATGTGCTGCCCGCGCTCATCCGGCGCTTTCACGAAGCGCGCACCGAAGGCAAACCATCCGTAACCGTCTGGGGCAGCGGCACGCCGCGCCGCGAGTTCCTGTACGCGGACGATCTGGCGGACGCCTGCGTATACCTCATGCATCATTACGACGGCGCGGAAACCATCAACGTAGGCACCGGCGAAGACCTTAGCATCCGCGAGCTGGCGGAGACCGTCAAAGCCGTCACCCATTACGAAGGCGACATCCTCTTCGACCCTTCCAAACCCGACGGCACGCCCCGCAAGCTGCTGGACGTAAGCCGCCTGCACAACCTCGGCTGGAAACATAGCATGGACCTCGAAAGCGGCATCCACCTGGCGTACAGCCACTTCTTAAAAAAACAGTTCTCACTCATCACCGCGATATAAAAAAACTAACACGACAACATGAACATGAAAACAGCTTTAATAACCGGTGTGAACGGCCAGGACGGCGCTTACCTCGCCGAGCTGCTGCTCGAAAAAGGATACATGGTGCACGGCATCAAACGCCGCGCCTCGCTCATCAACACCGAAAGGATCGATCACCTGTACCAGGACCCGCATAGCAACGACGTGCGTTTCCGCCTTCACTACGGCGACATGACCGACAGCACCAATCTCATCCGCATTATCCAGGAAACGCAGCCGGACGAGATCTACAACCTCGCCGCCATGAGCCATGTGCGCGTAAGCTTCGACACCCCGGAATACACCGCCAACGCGGACGGCATCGGCACCCTGCGCATCCTCGAGGCGCTGCGCATCCTGAAAATGGAGCAGAAATGCCGCGTGTACCAGGCCAGCACCTCCGAGCTGTACGGCCTCGTACAGGAAGTGCCCCAGCGCGAGACGACGCCCTTCTACCCCCGCAGCCCGTATGCCGTAGCCAAGCTCTACGCCTACTGGATCACCGTGAACTACCGCGAGGCTTACGGCATGTACGCCTGCAACGGCATCCTCTTCAACCACGAAAGCCCGCTGCGCGGCGAAACCTTCGTGACCCGCAAGATCACCCGCGCCGCCGCCGCCATCGTGCTCGGCCTGCAGGACAAATTATACCTCGGCAACCTCGACGCGCAGCGCGACTGGGGCCACGCCAAAGATTACGTGGAAGCCATGTGGCGCATCCTCCAGCAGGACCAGCCGGACGATTACGTGATCGCCACCGGCATCACCACCCCCGTGCGTGACTTCGTGCGCATGACCTTTAACGAGCTCGGCATCGAGCTGGAATTTATGGGCGAAGGCGTGAACGAGACCGCCGTAGTGACGGCATGCCGCCACAAGGATTACATCCTGCCGGTTGGCAAAGAAGTAGTGGCGGTAGACCCGAAATATTTCCGCCCCACCGAAGTGGACCTGCTCATCGGCGATCCTACCAAGTCCAAAACAAAACTGGGCTGGGAGCCGAAATACGACCTCCAGGAGCTGGTGCGCGAAATGGTGGCCTGCGACGTGGAGCTGTTCCGCAAAAAAGACATTGCACAATTTGAACACCTGATGGGTTAGGATATGCAGGCAGCAAACAGAGTAGTTTTAAATACAGGGTTCCTCTACGGGAAAATGCTGGTAACGATGCTTATCGCATTGTATGCCACGCGTCTTGTATTGAACGGGCTGGGCGCCGTGGACTACGGGATATTCAACCTGGTGGCGGGCATTGTGGCCATGCTCAGTTTCCTGAACAGCTCCATGACGCTCAGCACCCAGCGGTACATGTCGTTTTTCCTCGGCTCCGGTGACCTGTTGCAGCTCAAAAAAGCTTTTAACTCCGGCATCTGGCTGCACCTCTTCATAAGCATTATCGTAGTCGGATTGCTGGAGTTATCAGGCGTTTACCTGTTCGGCCATGTGCTGAACATCCCGGCGGACAGGGTGGCGGCCGCACGCACCATCTTCCATTTCATGACGGCCAGCGCGTTCTTCACCATCGTGTCCGTTCCCTACGACGCCATGATCAATACTCATGAGAACATGCTGCTGCTCGCCGTGCTCGGCATCTGCGAATCGTTCGTGAAGCTCGGGCTGGCGGTAAGCCTCGCGTATATGGAGGGAGACAAGCTCGTGTTCTATTCCGCCGGTCTTGCCCTGCTGCTGGTAGCGCTGCTGCTTTTAAAATGGAGCTATTGCACCGCGCGTGACCCGGAGAGCCGCGTAAGCGTCAAATATTTCGACCGCAGGCTGCTGAAAGAAATGTTCGCCTACTCCGGCTGGGCCATGGTAGGCGCTTCCGGCGTGATCGCCAAAACGCAGGGCATCGCCATGGTGCTCAACGTATTTTTCGGCACCGTTATCAATGCGGCTTTCGCCATCGCCAACCAGGTGAACGCGCAGCTCAGTTATTTTGCGGTCACCATGCTGCAGGCGCTCAACCCGCAGCTGGTAAAAAGCGAAGGCAGCGGCAACCGCGAGCGCATGGCCATGCTCAGCCTGATGGCCTGCAAATTCGCGTTCTACCTGCTTAGCTTCTTCGCCATACCGGCCATTATCGAAATGCCTTACATCCTTCATATCTGGTTAAAGAATTACCCGGAGCATACCGTCGCGTTCTGCCGCCTCATTATTGCGGGCTCGCTCGTATACCAGCTTTCCGGCGGGCTGCAAATGGCCGTGCAGGCCGTGGGGCGCATCAAAACCTTCCAGCTGGTGCTTTTCGGCCTGCTGCTGCTCAACATCCCGGGGGCTTACCTGCTGCTGCGGGCAGGCTTCCCTCCCGCTTCCGTGCTCACGCTGAGCCTGCTGATCGAATGCGCCATCGCGGCATACCGCATGCTGGCGGCCAAAAAGCTGACCGGCATACCGGTTCGCAGCTTCCTGGTGAACGTGGTGTGGCATTCGCTGCTGCCCGTGGGCATTGCCGCGGGCGTGGCGTTGCTGCCTTCTTTCCTGATGAACGAAGGATTTGCCCGGCTGCTGGCTACCGGCTGTCTTGCCGTGTGCACGCTGGGGCTGATGATCCGTTTCTTCGGCCTCTCGCCTTACGAACTGCAGAAGCTGACGGACATGACGGGAAAAGCATTGGCGAAGCTCAGCCGGAAAAGCCCGGTATTAAATGCAAACTGACGATGAACATTTTATTTTTCACCACCATATCACCCTTTCCGCAAAACGGCGGCGAAAAGCTCCGGAGCAGCTACCTGCTGAAGACGCTGGCCGCGCTGGGGCACGAGGTTCACGCCATTATCGGCAACAAGGAGAACGCCGACCTGCGCGAATACGCGATCCCCGGCGTTACTTTCTACCCGCACGATCCTTCTCCGCTGACAGTGGCGGACAGGCTGACGGGAAAATTCTACTTCCGGCAGCAACCTTCCGTGCTCCGCCTGTTCGCTGAAATATGCGGCGATACGCAGATAGACGTGGCCATACTCGACTACGGCTTTGTAGGCCAGTACATCCGCTGGTTCAGTGCTGCGCGCATTCCCGTAATTCTCGGCACGCACAACGCGCAGGCAGAGCACACGCGGCAAAAGCCGGCCCATGGCATCGTGCAGCGCATGCGGCGCAACCAGCTGGTGAACCTCGAAAGAACACATGAACAACGTTTTTTCCCGCAGGCGGCGGCCGTGATGACCGTCAGCCAGCCGGACAAAAAATATCATTCCGCCTTCATCGATCCGGAAAAAATATTCGTCGTGCCCAACTTCCTCGACGAAAACGATTACGCCATGCAGGAAGAAAGAAACCCGCGCCTGCTCGCCATGACGGCCAACTTTTCCATGTACATGAATTATGAAGGGCTGAAGTGGCTGGTGGAGCAGGTGTGGAACGACGAGCTGGCCGAAAGGTTCGAGCTATGGCTGGTGGGCAGGCATTCCACCGAAGCGCTGCAGCAGCTGAAAGGCGCCGCCGAATGGAAAAACATCAAAGCCATCGGCAAAGTGCCCGACATCAAACCGTACATCGCGCAGGCTTCCGGCGTGCTGATCCCCCTGCTGCACGGCAGCGGCACAAGGCTCAAATGCCTGGAGGCGATGGCGCTCGGCACGCCCGTGATCGGCACGTCCAAAGGCGTGGAAGGCGTGGAAAGCGATCATTTTATCGTGGCCAACACGCCCGCCTCCTTCCGTAAAGCAGTGCGCTCTTTCTCAGGCAAAGGACAGCTGGGCGGCCTGCTGCGGGAAGATTTTATGAAAGAGTACAGCGCCGGCGTGAACAGCCGCCGTCTTCAGACGATACTTGAATTTGCCGCGCGGAAAGCGCCGGTGGTCACCCATCAAATGGCAGCAGAATGACGATCAAAAAAGCAGGCGTGTTCCTGTACACCATGCTCAGCACCATCAAGGTGAACCTCGTGGGCCAGCTCTGGCTCAGTGAACTGCTGGTAGTATTGGCCGCGCCTTTCACCTTTAAGCCTGACGATCTCAAAACGTACCCGTATCTCCGCAAGATACTCATGGCTTTGCTGGTGCTGCTTTTTTTCCAGCTGGTAACCGATCTGCTGGTAGTGCACAACACGCCGCAGAATTATCTGCGCGGGACAGCGGCCACTATCATTGCCCTGTTGTCTTTCGTAGTGCTGTTCAAAACGCTCAACGACACGTCCACCATCCTCTTCTTCCTGTTCATGACCATGATCAAGAACATCATTTATACGGACGATATCGTGGATTCGGACATGAGCTATTTTAAGTTCAAGATAGCGCCCATCCTC
>JBQCFV010000088.1:0-8982 GCA_051958695.1 Chitinophaga sp.
GTTCGCCCACGGTGCCGAGCGTGGTGAGCGAGCTGAGGTCTTTATGATTTACCGGCCCGAGCCCGAAGCCCATGAGGCTGCGGATGGCAGTGGGCGCGGTATAGAGCACGTTCACCCTGAACTTGTCCACGATGTCCCAGAAACGCCCTGCGTCGGGGTAAGTGGGCACGCCTTCGAACATCAGCGTGGTGGCGCCGGCGCTCAGCGGGCCGTACACGATGTAGCTATGACCGGTGATCCAGCCGATATCCGCCGTGCAGAAATACACCTGTCCCGGCTGGTATTGGAAAGAGTTGATAAAAGTATAATTGGCGTATACCATGTAACCGCCGCAGGTATGCACCACGCCTTTGGGTTTGCCGGTGGAGCCGGAAGTATAGAGGATGAACAGCATGTCTTCTGCTTCCATTTCTTCGGCGGGCACGGGCGGGTTGCCCATGGTCTCCACTGCTTTGATCTCGTCTTCCCACCATACGTCTCGGCCTTTGAGCATGCTCACCGGTGTGCGGGTGCGGGTGCATACGATCACTTTTTTCACGGAAGGGCAGGCCATCAAAGCGTCGTCTATCACGGATTTGAGGGGAATGTCCTTGGAGCCGCGGAAAGCGCCGTCGCAGGTGATCACGAGGTTGCATTGCGCGTCCTGTATGCGGTCTGCGATGGATTGTGCGCTGAAGCCGCCGAACACCACGGAGTGGATGGCGCCGATGCGCGCGCAGGCAAGTACGGCGATGGCCAGCTCGGGGATCATGCCCATGTAAATGCAAACGCGGTCGCCTTTTTTAACGCCGTTGTTCTTGAGCACGTTGGCGAACTGGCAAACTTTATTATATAATTCCCGGTAGGTGAGAATGCGGTGTCTTTCTTCCGGGTCGTTGGGTTCCCAGATGATGGCGGGCTGGTTGCCGAGCGTGCCCAGGTGCCTGTCGAGGCAGTTTTCGGTGATGTTGAGCTTTGCGCCGGAGAACCATTTTACTTCCGGTGTTTTGAAATTCCATTCCAGCACCTTGTCCCATTTACGGCGCCAGTAAAAATGATCGGCCACGTTGGCCCAGAATCCTTCCGGATCGGTTACGCTATGCTGCCAGGCTTGCTGGTAATCTTCGAAGCTCTTGAGTTGGTATGGGTACGACATGATTCCCAAAAAGATTTATTTGTTATCGGTTTTTTTTAACGGGGCTTAAATTTAATCATTTATGATTGAAGAATGTTGAATAATGTGAGAATCCTGTTGAATTAATTCGAATTGAAATATAAAACCCGGCCGCAGGCGCCGGGTTTCAGGGGTATTAAGTGTATGGATGTTCAAAGCGCTTTCACGCGTTCCTTTACATAAGCCTGGATCTGTTTTTCATCCGGGTTGCCCGGTTTTGAATTTTTGAGGAAGAGCTGGTAATATCTTTTTGCTTTCAGCGGGTCCTGCACGTACTGGTCGTAAATGCGCGCGATACCGTACTGGCGCATGGGATCTTTGAAAAGAAAATACGCCGTATCGAAATGCGAAATGGCGCGGCGGTATTGTTTCATCTGTTCGTAATTATTTGCCAGGGCCGTGTAATAGCCGTCCAGTGAACGGCTTTTGGCCGCGGTAATGCATGCCTGCAGCAGCCCGTTGCTTTTATCGAACTGCTTCAGCTGCGCGTAAGACAGTGCGGCGTAATACTTCAGCGTTTCGGGCGCGTCCTGCAGGAGGGCCATCATTTTATCATGCACGCGGATGGTGCTGTCGTAGTTCTTTAGCGAATAATGCGACACGGCGAGATAAATATACGCGACCGGCTGCGTGGCGCCTGCGGTCACCAGCGGCTCGCCAAAATCCACCGCTTCGCGGAACTTTTCCTGCTGGTAGCACGACTTGACAAGCGTGGCGATCACCTGCGCGTTGGAGGAGTCGTAGCGGTAATATTGCAGCAGCACGGAGTCTGCGCTGCTATTGTCTTCGCGGTCGAGATACGTGTCCGCGAGGAAAAGCACTACGGCGGGGTCTTTGGGGTTGAGGCGGAAAGAAGTTTTCATCAATGCGAACGCAGTGTCCTGCATACATACGATGGAAGCGGCGGAGCTGGCGAGCTGCTTGTAATAGCGCGCATTGTCCGGCCGCAGCGCCACGAGCTTCGCATAATGTACGATCGCTTCGGTGTACCGTTGTTTTGTGTGGGCGATGTTGCCAAGCTGCTGCAGTGCGGCGATGTGGTTGGAATCTTTTTCAAGCACGAGCCGGTAGGTTTTTTCCGCGTCCGCCGTTTGCCCGTTTTGCAGGTAGGCGCTGGCGAGGATTGCCAGCCCGTTTACGTGCGAGGGTTTCACGGAGTCTTCCATATAACGGACCACCAGGTCGTACTGCTGTTCCTGGAAATAGTCCATCAGCAAGCTTTTATCCAGCTGGTCCTGCGCTTTGATAATGGCAGTGTTACAAAGAAGGAGAAGGCAAAGTGCGGAAATACGTAACATATCGTCGGTTTCTCCAAAACTAAGTATTTAGTTTTAAACAACGAAAGTTTTAGTTGGAATCTTTTTGGGGTGGAAAAAATGGGGCACTTCCGGCGACGGCGCCATGATGCCCCTTGTATCCAAAATGGGGAAGGGATAAACACTATGCCTTTAAGGGAAACCGGGGTCGCCGGCGGCGTTCGTTGACCTGTAAACCGGTATGGCGGGCGGTTTTGCAGCTGCGCCGCGGCGTTTGGCGGAATAAGTCGCGATAATAATTATGTTGATGATGTTTTACCCGGCCCGGCCATTTTGCGGACGGCCACGAGCGTCACCATGTTGTCTATCGGCCCGTCCAGCTTAAAATGCTGGTAGGAAAGCGCCTGCGCGCCCTGCGGTTTGGCGAGGGACAAATGTTCCGTGTACAGTCCGTCTTCCAGGCAATCCGGCTGGCCGTGCACGATGATCGTAATATGCCGGATGGAATTGCCCGCTTCGGCGTGTATATGCCGGAGAAAGCCGGAGATCTGTTTACGCAGGCTGATGGCTGATAGTGGCATGATGGCTGGTTTTGGGTGTCAAAAAACCGGGGTTGTCATAAAAAATCGTTCATACCGGGCGGAGTTTACGCTGTTGTGCAGCTATTTGGGCCGGTATTTATCGCTCGTAGCGCGGATGCGCTTGAGCAGGCCGTCCCCCACGGACAGGATCTTGTCCCTTTCCGCATTGCTGAAAGGGTAGGTGCCCTTCGCTTTCCGGTAAAAAGTCGCCTCGCTCCAGCCACATTCCCTGCATACGCTGTCACGAAAGGTTTTTGGCAGTTGGTTCATCTCAGCATGCAGGTCCAATAGCAGGTTGTTGGATGAAAGTTGGTTTGTTTCCATTCGCAGTAAAATTTGTCATTTTGATTCTGTTACTCTCAAAATGTCAATAAAAATGTTATATTGATTCTCTAAGCATCATACAATTTATTGACACTTGTTACAAGTATAACAAAATTTATTTACAGTGGAAGTAATTCCAAAAAATATTATTCACGAAGGCGCAAGGCTCAAGCAGATCGTCAGGGATAAACACATCAAGATCCTCGATTTTGCCAAAAAAGCCGGTTTCTCCAACCAGATCGCTCATTATTATTTCCGTAAGGAGGCTATCAAAAGGAACACCCTGCTTGAGTTCTGCACGCTGCTGGGCATCAGCCTCGATGAATTTTATGCCTGGACGCATCCACGCCGCAATACCGGGCTTCCGCCCTCGGAGGAGCATCACGGCCGCCGCCTGGACGAGCTGATCGGGGAAAAAGGGCTCAATAAGACCCGCCTCGCAGGCCGCATGGGTCTCAGCCGCCGCGCGTTGTACAACCTGATGGAAAAGCCCCGTTTTACGGCCGAACAACTAAAGAAAGTGTGCCAGGCGCTCGACATCAGCGCCCGCGAATTTACCGGCAACGTGAACCAGGTGGAGGACGAGCCGGAAGAGCAGGTCATAGAAAGCTGGAAGGACAAATATTACAAGCTGCTGGAAGAGTACAACAAAGCGCTGTTGGAAATTTCCCGGCTCCGGGGGCAGGCGCCGCTCTGAAAGGGCGTTGTTGGAAATCTGCAAAACCGGAGCGGGCGCTCAATAACTGCCATCCCCAACGCGCCGCCCTGATAAACCTTCCGCAAAAAAAAGATGCCGTCACGCAAGGCAACGGCATCTCCCAGGGTCGTCATAGGTCAGGAATTTTAGGGTCGTAATGGCAACAAACCGGGATGTCGTACCGCAAAAATACCCCGCCTCAACGTTTATCATCAGCACAATTCGGGAAAAAAATTTGCGCATCAGGGAAAAATCCTGTCTTTTTTCCGGGCAATTACATATATTAGCATTTCTATATTTATAACTACTATCCCGGAACTATGAAAAGCAGCCTTTTATCCCTGGCCATGTGCCTGTTCCTGCTGGTGGTAAAAGCCCAGCCAGCCTCCGCGCCCGAAGTGAAAGAGTTTGAGGCGTTCTGGAAAAAACTCTACACCGCCATCGTCGAAAAAGATTACGAGGCCATCTCCCGCTACACCGAATTTCCGCTTGTCGTAAAAAAAGACCTCTCCGATACCACCGTGCTCACCGTGGGCCGGCAGGAATTTCCCCGCTTCTTCTCCATTTATCTCAATATGCCCGCGGACGACGAGTTTATCAACAAGTACGGCCTGCTGCGGGCACGAAAGTCGCTCAGCGAAGAGGACAAGACCATGGTGGACGAAAATTCCGCCAGCATCGAAGACTTCGAATTTCAAAAGGTGGACGGTGAATGGAAGCTGGTATACGTGTACGCCACCACGAACAGCTAAAGCATTCAGGATTATTTCTATATAAAACATCCTCACACCGAAAGGTGCTTTCCGGCGCATCAAATTTCTCCGGGGAATAAATAATTATTCCCGTAGCTTTGCACGATTTTTTAGTTCGCACACGCGCTGAAAGATCGTTGGTTTTTCACTCTCAAAAAGCTAATAAAAAAAGATGCCCAAAGACACATCTATCAAATCAGTACTCATTATCGGTTCCGGTCCCATTATTATCGGCCAGGCTTGTGAATTTGACTATTCCGGCTCCCAGGCGGCCCGTTCGCTGAGGGAAGAAGGGATCAAGGTGATCCTGATCAACAGCAATCCCGCTACGATCATGACTGACCCGATGATGGCTGACAAGGTATATCTGTTACCCCTCACCGTGGAAAGCATCGAGCAGATACTGGAAGAGAACCAGATCGATGCGGTACTGCCTACCATGGGCGGCCAGACGGCCCTCAACCTCTGTAAAGACGTGGACGAGCTGGGCATCTGGGAAAAAAATAACGTAAGGCTGATCGGCGTAGACATCAAGGCGATCGACAAAGCGGAAGACCGCGAGCAGTTCCGCCAGTGGATGATCGAGCTCGGCATCTCCGTGGCGCCGGCGCGCACGGCCAACTCCCTGCTGGAAGGCAAGGAATTTGCCCAGGAGATCGGCTTCCCCCTCGTAATACGCCCTTCCTTCACCCTCGGCGGCACCGGCGGCGGTTTCGTACATGGCAAGGACGACCTGGACGAAGCGCTGGACCGTGGCCTGAAAGCCTCGCCCGTTCACGAAGTGCTGGTTGAAAAAGCCGTGCTCGGCTGGAAGGAATACGAGCTGGAACTGCTGCGCGACAGGAACGACAACGTGGTGATCATCTGTACCGTGGAAAACCTCGACCCGATGGGCATCCACACCGGCGACTCCATCACCGTGGCCCCCGCCATGACCCTCAGCGACACCGCTTTCCAGGACATGCGCAACAAAGCCATCCTCATGATGCGCCAGCTCGGCAACTTTGCCGGCGGCTGTACCGTACTGTTCGCCATGAACCCCGAGAACGAAGAGCTTATCGCCATCGAGATCAACCCGCGCGTAAGCCGCTCTTCCGCCCTCGCTTCCAAAGCCACCGGCTACCCCATCGCCAAGATCGCTTCCAAACTCGCCATCGGCTACACGCTCGACGAGCTGGAAAACCAGATCACCCGCACCACTTCCGCATATTTTGAGCCCGCGCTGGATTACGTGATCGTAAAAATGCCGCGCTGGAACTTCGATAAATTCAAAGGCGCAGACGATACTCTCGGCCTGCAGATGAAATCCGTCGGCGAAGTAATGTCCATCGGCCGCACTTTCCCCGAAGCCATTCAGAAAGCCTGCCAGAGCCTCGAGAACGAAGCCGTGGGTCTCGGTTATTACGGCAAGTCGCTCATGAAAAGCGAGCAGCTGGTCGAGAAGCTGAAACGTCCTACCTGGGACCGCATCTTCCGCATCAAAGACGCGCTCATGGAAGGCATGTCCGTAAAATCCATCCACCAGGCCACCCAGATCGACCGCTGGTTCCTGCACCAGATCAACGATATCGTAACGCTGGAAAAACAGCTGGCAGAGCACGACCTCGAGTCCGTGCCCGCCTCCATGCTGAAGGAAGCCAAGGAAATGGGCTTCTCCGACAAACAGCTGGCCCTCATCTTCACCAACTGCGAAGAAGAGGAAGTATACGAAAAACGCAAAGCGCTCGGCATTACCCGCACCTATAAAATGGTGGACACCTGCTCCGCTGAGTTCGAAGCCAAAACGCCATACTTCTACTCCGCGTTCGACACGCAGAACGAAAGCATCCCTTCCGATAAAAAGAAAGTGATCGTGCTCGGCTCCGGCCCCAACAGGATCGGCCAGGGCATTGAGTTCGACTACTGCTGCACCCACGGCCTGCAGGCCATACAGGAATGCGGCTATGAGGCCATCATGGTGAACTGCAATCCCGAAACGGTGTCTACGGACTTCGATATGGCGGACAAGCTGTACTTCGAGCCCGTGTTCTGGGAGCATCTCTGGGAGATCATCGAGCTGGAAAAGCCCGAAGGCGTGATCGTGCAGCTGGGCGGGCAAACCGCGCTGAAGCTCGCCAAAAGGCTCACCGAAAAAGGCATCCGCATCATCGGCACTTCTTTCGATAATATGGACATCGCGGAAGACCGCGGCCGTTTCTCCGACCTGCTGAAAGAGCTCGGCATTCCTTATCCGAAATACGGCACCGCTTATAATACGGACGATGCCATCGACGTGGCGAAAGAAGTGGGTTACCCCGTGCTGGTGCGCCCTTCCTACGTGCTCGGCGGCCAGCGCATGCGCATCGTGATCAACGAGGAAGAGCTGGAAGCCTCCGTGCTGAGCCTGCTCAAGCACCTCCCGGGCAACAAGATCCTGATCGACCACTTCCTCGACCGCTGCCAGGAAGCAGAGATAGACGCCATCTTCGACGGCGAGAACTTCCATGTGATGGGCGTGATGGAGCACATCGAGCCGGCGGGCATCCATAGCGGCGACAGCAATGCCGTGCTGCCCGCGTTCAACCTGAGCCAGCTGATCGTGACCACCATGGAATATTACGCGGAAAAGATCGCCCGCGCGCTCGACATCCGCGGTCTCATCAACATCCAGTTCGCCATTAAAGACGGACAGGTGTTCGTGATCGAAGCCAACCCGCGCGCATCGCGCACCACGCCGTTCATCGCCAAAGCGTACCAGGTGCCTTACCTCAACATCGCCACCAAAGTGATGCTCGGCGCCAACAAGCTCACCGATTTCAAGATCGAGAAAAAGCTGAACGGTTTTGCGATCAAGGAGCCGGTGTTCTCTTTCAACAAATTCCCCGGCGTGAACAAAGAGCTCGGGCCCGAGATGAAGTCTACCGGCGAAGCCATCCGCTTTATCAAAGACCTCCGTGATCCTTACTTCCGCACGCTTTACAAAGAAAGAAGCATGCACCTGAGCAAATAACGCAGGTCAAAAAAAATATACAAACAGGCTGTTCCATTTTCGTGGGGCAGCCTGTTTTTTTGTTACATTCGGGTGTACCATTGTTTGTAACCGATGTTTGTCAACCTCTGGCGCACTGCGCCTTTCCTGCGCCTGCTGCTGCCTTTCGCGGCGGGCATTACGGCCGGGATGTACTTCCCGGTAATTCCCTGGCTTTGTATGGCGGTGTGCGCACTGCTTTGGCTGGTTCCTTCTTTTTTAAACCTGCGGCATCAGTTCGCATGGAGGCGGCTGCGCGGCGCGGCTGTTCTCGGGATGATGTGCTGCTTTGGCATGGCGCTTACCGTGGCGGCTGATGTACGCCGTGATGCGGGTTGGTTCGGGCATCGGGTGAAGGAGGACATGTATTGCGTGGCCGTGCTGAAAGAGCCGCCGGTGAGAAAGCGGAAGTCGTGGAAGGCGGACGTGGAAGTGGTGATGGTGATGAAAGAAAAATGGAAACCCACGAAAGGCGCCATGCTCGTGTATTTCCGCGAACAACCGTTTCTGGATTACGGCAGTAAAATTCTGATCTGCGCAACACCGCAACAGATCACAAGCTCCGGCAACCCCGGCGCATTCGACTACGCGCAATATTGCGCGAAAAAGAACATCTATCAACAGGTCTTTCTTGACAGCTCCGCCTGGCGGCAACTGCCTGGCAATGGAGGCTCCCGGCTTGGCCGCTGGCTGAATATTTCCCGCCAGTACGCGCTGAACATGCTCCGGAAATACATTCCGTCGAAAGAGGAATACGGCGTGGGGCAGGCGCTGCTGATCGGCTACCGCAATGAACTGGACCAGGATATCGTGCAGGCATATACGAATACCGGCGTGGTGCATATCATTGCCATCTCCGGCCTGCATCTCGGGCTTATTTACGTGAGCCTGCTGCAATTGCTGAAATGGCTGCCCCGCAAACGCTTGGCGGAAACGCTGAAGGCGCTGCTGCTGATCGCGGTATTGTGGGCGTTTTCTTTGCTGACGGGTGCTTCCGCTTCCGTGCTTCGTTCGGCCGTAATGTTTACCACCATTGCGGTGGGCCAGTTCGTGATCGGCCGTCATTCCAATATTTTCAACACGCTGGCAGCGGCGGCTTTCCTGCTATTGTGCTATAACCCGTATTTCCTTGTGGATGCGGGTTTCCAGCTCTCGTTCCTTGCCGTTGCCGGCATCGTGCTCTGTTACCGGCCGCTGTACGATCTCTGGATG
>JBQCFV010000089.1:0-2094 GCA_051958695.1 Chitinophaga sp.
AGAAGATTACAAGATCACCGATGATGAGTTATTAACCCTTACCGAAAAAATCAGACGCATCCACGCAATACTATCAGAAGCGGGAAAAGCCATTGTGACCGCGCCGCCACCACCTGTATCCCACGAACGACCAGAACTGCAGAATGTCCTTGACAAATAAATACACCCTACATGGAAACCAATCAATCCCCTCGGAAACGTTTTAACAAACCCTAGCACTTTTTCAGCCAAGCCAACAAGCGGCCGTTTCGCGGCCTGCGGGAAGTATTTCAAAACTACCACTTGGTGGATCTAAAACAAGAAATACAGCGCTGGCAGCAGTTAGCGTTATGTAATGACCAAAGCGCTTATGACGAGGGATGCACACGGGAAAACCTGATGGATTTTATACAGGAATTGCAACGGCTGACGGAAGCGTTCCATATGCTGAATGAAAGAAAGAACAGACATAGGAAGCACAAACAGCCAAAGGGCTTATCAAAGCAAAATAGGCAAATGCTGGCACAAATGAACATTCCCATTCTACTTACCGATGAAGAAATGAAAAGCCCGGAGAATGTCATCAACCAATTCTGTAAAACCTTCCGCCGGTCTTACGTTCAAATGGAGTTGCTGGATTTATTAGACGCCGTGATTACTTATGAAGGAGATAAAAAAGTATATAAAGGGCAGTTAGTGCTATTCTATGAACACCTATATTTCTTAGTAAGGCTGGCTTACATAATGCGCCAAAGAGAAGCTTCCACCCATAAAAAACGTAAGGAAAATTTTATTTGAATAAACTAAACTAAATTTATCCCGTAATCAGCTCTTTGCTTCACCGCCAAAAATCTTGCTGGCAAATTACTGGCAAATTTAAAAGGGTCGCTATGTGCGACCCTCGTAAATGACTGAACTTCAGCTCCCCCTGCTGGACTTGAACCAGCGACCCTCTGATTAACAGTCAGATGCTCTAACCAACTGAGCTAAGGAGGAATTTTCCCGCATCACCATTGAATCTCAATCGCAAATTGGGATTGCAAAAATAGACAAAATTTCATTTCTGCAAAATCTATTTCAACTTTTTTTCTAAACACCCCTATTTCCGATATCTTTATAACAGCCAGAATCATTATGAAGTGGATCCCATTCACCCTGCTCCTGCTTTTCGGAAACTCCAGGGCCCTCGCCCTGACCGGTAAAGACAGCCTGCTCCATCAGCTCAACCTTATTATCGAAAAAACCCGCGAATTCGATGCGCAGAAATATGCCCGGCTGAACAACCTTAAGATCAACTTCCGCAACGCCCGCCTCCCCGAACAAAAATACGCCGCCTGCCTCAAACTCTACGAAGCCTATAAAGCCTTCAACTACGATTCCGCTTTCTCCTACGCCCTCACCCTCGGCGATATCGCGCAAAAAATGCAGGACCATGACCGTATCGCTTATGCTGATATCAAGCTCGGGTTTATCCTCCTTTCCTCCGGCATGTTCCGCGAAACGGCCGCGGTGATGGATACCCTCCGCACCCGCCAGCTGCCGGATTCCATGCGGGCGGAGTATTACGTGCTCCTGCGCCGCTATTATTACGATCTCGCCGATTATGTGAACGACCGCCATTATTCCCCCATGTACCTCCGCGAAGCGGCCCGGTATTCGGACTCCGCGGCCGCCATGTACCCGGAAAACCACTTCGAACGGCTCAGCTGCCTCGGGTACAAGTTTTTTAAAATGGGGCAGATGGACTCGGCTTTCTATTACCTCAACCGCTGCCTCTCGCTCAAACTCACCTGGCACCAGGAAGCTATGATCAAAGCGAACCTCGGCTCCATATATGTTAACCGCAACGACTACGACAAAGCCATCGAACTGCTGGCCCAATCCGCCATGGCGGATACCCGCGGTTCCATCAAGGAAACCACGGCGGCTTTTAACCTGGCGTCTATCCTGTTTCAGACGGGCGACGTGAAAAATGCGTCGAAGTATATTGAAAGGGCGGTGCAGGACGCTACGTTTTACGGCGCGCGCCAGCGCAAGGTACAGGTGAGCGCCATCCTGCCCATCATCGAAGGGGAGCGGTTCAATACCGTGGAAAGCCAGAAGGACCGGCTGTTC
>JBQCFV010000090.1:0-3245 GCA_051958695.1 Chitinophaga sp.
ATCGTTGAAAGGGTTGAGGCTGATGCACCAGGTGCCGGTGGAGATCAGCAGGAAAGGTTCTTTGAATTGAAGAAGATATGGGATGAGCGCGGCGGAGCTGTCGTGCAGGCCGGTGCCCGTAGGGTACACGCCGGGGAATACCCTGTCGGAACGCTGCAGGGGCGCGAGTTTGCCGCGCACGCCCTCTTTCTCGGTCCATTCGTGGTATTGCTGCGTCGTGAAGTCCCAGAGATTCGTGTGGCAGCCGATGCTCGTGAGATCAGAGCAGGCGTTGCAGGTGAGCAGGTAACTCATATACTGCGGCAGGTGCAGCGCATATTGCAGCTGGCGGAACAGCGCGGGCTGTTCATATTTCAGGCGGTAGAGCTGCATGCCCGAGTTGAGGCTGCCGAGAATGGGAGAGGCGGATTGCCGCGGGAAAGCGGTTTCCCCGCCGTATTGTTCGTAAAAATTATGCCGCAGCGACGCGGGGTAAGGTTTTAGGTAATTGTAGAGCGGCGTGAGCGGCCGGCCTTTTCCGTCGATGAACACCATGCTGGCGCCGTAGGTGGAAAAGTTCACCGCGCGCACGTCGAACTGTTGCCGCGAGGGCAGCGCGCCCACCGCGTCCAGCACGAAACGGCGCAGCTGCGGGAGGTCTTCGCAGGCGTCGCCGTCCTCGTCCGTCGTTTCTTCGAGCCGCACGCTTTCTTCGTACACGATACGATACCGCTCATCGAAAAGAAACAGTTTTTTGTTCGTTTTCCCGATGTCGAAAATGGCTATGACGGGTATTTTTTCCATTCCTTGCGTTTACCTTACGAATGCCATGGCCACGCCGCCGTCCACGTTCAGCACGTTGCCGGTGGCTTTGTTGAGCAATCCGCCCACGAAAGCGAAGCAGGCGTTGGCAATGTCTTCCGGTACAATGATCTCGTTGAGCAAAGTACGGCTGGCATAAAACGCAGGCAGCTCCTCCACCTTTACGCCATACGCGTTTGCACGGCCTTCGGCCCATGCGCCCGCCCATATTTTGCTGTCGGAGATCACTGCGTCCGGGTTGACGGTATTCACGCGGATATGGTCTTTGCCCAGTTCGGCCGCATTGAGGCGGCTGAGATGCAGCTGCGCGGCTTTTGCGGAGCCGTACGCTGCGTTGTTCGGCCCTGAAACGAGCGCGTTCTTGCTCACGATGTTCAATACGTCGCCGCCAAAACCCTGCTTGCGCATGATGCCGGCGCCTTCGCGGGTGATCAGGAACTGGCCTTTTACCAGCACGTCGTACAACAGGTCCCAGTCAGCTTCGGTATGCTCTTCGAGCGGTTTGGATATGGAAAGCCCGGCGCAGTTCACCACGATGTCTACCCCGCCGAAGGCGAGAATGGCGGCGTTGAATGTTTTTTGCACGGAGCTTTCGGACGTTACGTCCAGCACTTCGGCGGCGAACACGTCTTTCCCGAAATCTTTATTGAATGTTTCTTTCGCGGTGGCCAGTCTTGCTTCGTCGTTGTCGTTGATGACCACTACGGCGCCTTCCTGCGCGAACTTCACGGCAATGGCCTTACCGATGCCGCCCGCGCTGCCCGTTACGAGCGCCACGCGGCCGCTGAGCGCTTTGGGTTTCGGCATACGCTGCAGCTTCGCTTCTTCCAGCAGCCAGTATTCGATATTGAACGCTTCCTGGCGCGGCAGCGAGGTGTAGGAGGAAACAGCTTCCGCCCCGCGCATCACGTTGATGGCGTTGATATAAAATTCGCAGGCCACGCGCGCGGTCTGTTTGTCTTTCGCGAAGGTGAACATCCCGATGCCGGGGTACAGCACCACTACCGGGTTGGCGTCGCGCATCGCCGGGCTGTCCGGATGTTTGCAGCTTTTGTAATATTCGGTGTACATATCGCGGTACGCTTCGAACTGCGGGGTCAGCGAGGATCTGATCTTTGCAGTATCGCTGAGATCGGCGTCCGGCGACAGTTCGAGTACAAGGGGGCTGATCTTCGTTCGCAGTAAATGATCGGGTCAGCTGGTGCCCATCGGCGCGAGGCGGTCGATGTCTTTGGAATTGATAAATTCAAGCACGCGCGGATCATCCGTAAAATGGCCTACCATGCGCGTATGCGAGGAGCAGTACCCGCGCAGCAGCGGCGCCAGCGCAACGGCCTGCGCATGGCGTTTTTCCTGCGAAGGCGAAACGATCTTCTCGCCGCCGAACACCGGGCCTTTTTTACCGGTGTTGTCCACCAGGTATTGTGCGCAGCGTTCCACTACTTCCAGCGTGTTGATATAACTTTCGTATGCGGTATCGCCCCAGGTGAAAAGACCGTGCGAGCCAAGCATGATGCCGCGGATGCCCGGGTTTTCGTCGAGGCATTGTTTCAGCTTCAAACCGAGATCGAAGCCGGGGCGCTGCCAGTCCACCCAGCCCAGCGTGCCGCCGAACAGCTCCTGCGTGATCTTTTTCCCGTCTTTTGCCGCCGCGATGGCGATGGCTGCGTCGGGGTGCAGGTGGTCGATATGCGCGAAGGGAAGAAAGCCGTGCAGCGGCGTGTCGATGCTGGGCGCTTTGGAGCTGAGGTCGAATATGCAGTGATTGAACAATTCTACCATTTCGTCTTCATGCTCGATGCCGCGGTATACTTTTTCAAGACTGCGCAGCCGGTCCACATACAACGCCGCCAGCCCGCTTTTTTTCAGCGTGCCGAGGTCGCCGCCGGAACCTTTCACCCACATCACTTCCGTAGGTTCGCCGGTTAGCGGGTCTTTCGCCTGCACCTTGCAGGAAGTATTGCCGCCGCCGTAATTGGTCAGCGGGATATCTGCCCCCAGCAGGTTGCTGAGGTAAATGAGCAGCGCCACTTCGTCGCAGGCCATGGCTGCGGCTTTTTTTTCATCCCATAAATAACTGACGTGCCGGAATTGCATTGTTCTATCTACAGACATAATATTCCATTTTAGGTTTCAGGCGGCAGATCCGAAGATTGCCGGGGAACGTGATTCATGACGTGGAAGGTCATATTGCTAAAGTAAAACTTGTGAATTTTTGAACTGTCATGCACTGTCATGCCCAACAGCAACTTTACAATTATTTTCTTACTTTGAGGCCGCCGAAAACGCAAGCGCATGAAGCAACACCCGGTTTTTAAATATCTTTTCATCGACGATTTTTCCGCCACGCCCAAATATTACCAGCTGGCCAACGCGATCATCCAGACGATCGCGGACGGTAAACTGCAGCAGGACGATATTCTCCCTTCCATCAACGAAGTGAG
>JBQCFV010000091.1:0-2822 GCA_051958695.1 Chitinophaga sp.
CCTGGTAAGTGGTTCCGTTCCCGGCCACATTGGTTCAATCGTTTTAATCCAGAAGTAACATGCAACTTGACATTTTAAATATAGAAGGTAAGAAAACCGGCCGTACCATCGAGCTCCCCGAAGAGATCTTTGGCGTAGAGCCGAACAATCACGTGATCTACCTGGCCGTAAAGCAGTACCTGGCCGCTCAGCGTCAGGGTACGCATAAGGTGAAGACCCGTGCAGAAGTGAAAGGCGCGTCCCGCAAGCTGCACAAACAGAAAGGCACCGGCGGTTCCCGTAAAGGCAACATCCGCAACCCGCTGTACAAAGGCGGCGGTACCATCTTCGGTCCCAAACCTCACCGTTACGACATCAAGCTGAACCGCAAGGTGAAAGACGTGGCTAAGATCTCCGCGCTCTCTACAAAGGCTAAGGAAAACAGCATCATCATCGTTGAAGACATCAACCTCGATGCTCCGAAAACCAAGCAGTTCCAGTCTATCCTGACCAACCTGAACATCAACGTGGCAGGCAGGAAGACCCTGGTAGTGCTGCCCGAGTACAACGATAACGTATACCTGTCACTGCGCAACATCCCCACCGTGGACAGCACCGTGCTGAGCGACGTGAACACTTACGATATCATGAACAGCAACTTCCTGGTGTTCACCGAAAGCGCGGCGAAGATCTTCACCGAAGAGGCCGACGTGGTAGAAGCGTAATTAATTAAGTAAACAAAGGCCGCGATGCGGGGTTACACCCGGGGGCGGCAAAACAATAAATAAGATGAAACTGTCTGATGTTTTAATCAAACCGGTGATCTCTGAAAAGGTAAACAAAGCTACCGAGAAGTTTAACCGCTTTTACTTCATTGTTGACAAAAAAGCCAACAAGCTGGAGATCAAAAAAGCAGTGGAAGATTTCTACGGTGTTACCGTTGCAGAAGTGAACACCATGGTAATGCCCGGCAAGAACAAGACCCGTTTTACCAAAGCAGGTTTTATTTCCGGCCGCAAGCCTTCTTACAAGAAAGCGGTGATTACCCTGGCTGAAGGAGAATCCATCGATCTGTATGCTAACATATAATATACCAGTGCCGTTAGCGGCGTAAGCCGTTAACCTGGATGTATATACAGATCAAATCATAATAGTCTATTAAATCATTGAATTAAGTAGAAAATGGCACTGAAAAAGTACAAACCGATTACAGCCGGTACCCGTTGGAAAATCGGCAACGCATTCGCGGAGCTGACCACGGACACTCCTGAGAAGAGCCTGCTGGCTCCGGCGCAGAGAACCGGCGGTAGGAACGCACAAGGCAGAAGGTCTATGCGTTACATCGGCGGCGGTCACAAAAAACAATACCGTATCGTGGATTTCAAACGCGATAAAGCGAATGTTCCCGCTACCGTAAAAACCATCGAGTACGATCCGAACCGTACCGCTTTTATCGCGCTGCTGAGCTATGCGGACGGCGAAAAGCGTTACATCATCGCCCCCCAGGGCCTGCAGGTAGGTTCCACCGTAGTGAGCGGACCTGAAGTTGCGCCTGAGCTGGGTAATGCGTTACCGTTGAAAAACATGCCCCTTGGTACCGTTGTGCACAACATCGAGCTGCAGCCTGGCAAAGGTGGTGCTATCGCACGCAGCGCCGGCGCTTACGCACAGCTGAGCAACAAGGAAGAAAAATACGCCGTGCTGAAAATGCCCTCCGGCGAGCTGCGCAAAGTGCTGAACAGCTGCATGGCTACCGTAGGCACCGTGTCCAACTCCGACCACGCCCTGCAGTCCATCGGTAAAGCCGGTGCGAACCGCTGGAGAGGTATCAAGCCCCGCAACCGCGGTGTAGCTATGAACCCCGTGGATCACCCGATGGGTGGCGGTGAAGGTAAATCTTCCGGTGGTCACCCCAGGTCCAGGACCGGCAAATATGCGAAAGGCCTGAAAACGAGGAAAGCGCATAAGAGCTCCGACAAACTGATCATCAGCCGCAAGAACGGTAAGAAATTATAATTACGTATAACAGGTTCAGCCCTGGGCAACCGGGGCTGATCTTAAATAAACAAACACATGGGTCGTTCCATTAAAAAAGGTCCTTACGTAGACTTTAAATTAGAAAAGAAGGTAGAAAAACAGAACGAAGGCACCAAGCGTACGGTTATCAAAACCTGGAGCCGCCGTTCTACGATCACTCCTGATTTTGTGGGCCACACTTTTGCCGTTCACAATGGCAACAAGTTCATCCCGGTTTACGTAACCGAGTTCATGGTGGGTCACAAGCTGGGTGAGTTTGCTCCTACCCGCAACTTCAAAGGACACGCTAACAAGAAAATGTAGTATCCGTTTTTAAAGTTTCCCGTTTTCGGTTCCGGATAGCAAGAACAAAGAAAGGCGAAGGAAACAGCAGGACCGGAAGCTGAAATAGAAACTTATATAACACAGAAACAAATAACAATGGAAGCAGTAGCTAAGCTGAATAATAATCCTACCTCCACCCGCAAAATGCGTCTGCTTGCAGACCTGATCCGCGGCCTGGATGTTGAGAAAGCTTTGAATATTTTGAAATTCCATCCTAAACACCCGAGCACCCCGCTGGAAAAGCTGTTGCTCAGCGCAGTAGCCAACTGGAAAGTGAAGAACGAAGGCGCAAGGGTAGAAGATGCCAACCTGTTCGTTAAAACCGTGTTCGTAGACGGTGGCCGCGTACTGAAAAGAATGCGCCCGGCCCCGCAAGGCAGGGGTTACCGTATCCGCAAGAGAAGTAACCACGTAACGATTGTTGTAGACGGCCGTCCTGTTCAACAATAATAAGGCAAACTGCAGGAAAAATTATATTTAAA
>JBQCFV010000092.1:0-8974 GCA_051958695.1 Chitinophaga sp.
GAGGTATACTTCCACGGGCACTTTTTGTTTGTAACGGTTGCGCGCCGGGTCGTCGGACCTGATCTGGTCCTGTATGAGATCGGCGGCCACGGCGTTCACATCGTACCGCGCGGTAATGTTTACGTCGGCCAGCATCGGGTCGCCGTTCCAGATGATGGTGCTGCCTTTTTCGATCTGGAACTCGCGTTTGATCAGCTGGTTGAGGCTCATGGCGTATTTCCCTTCGTTGATCTCGTACCTGCCGGTAAGGCTCATCTTGCTGCTCGGGTCCATGGAGAAATTGAGCGTGGCGTTGCCTTTTACTTCCAGGAAGTCGCCGTTCGTCTGGTCGATCACGAGCTTCAGGGTGGACTCGGGCGTTACTTCCACGTCGGCGGAGATCACGAAGCCCTTGAGACGGCTGGTGGTGGCGGTCGTGTCGGGTGGTTGCAAGCGGAGCGTGGTGTCGGTCCACATGGCGGGGTCGATGAATTGTACAACGCCCGCCCGGTCCGCAATGCCGGGCTCTTCTTCGGGTATCATAACGGTTACCTGCGATTTTTCGCGCAGCTTGAGCTTCATCTGCACGCGCGGCAGGTCGAGCGTGCCGCGAACCTGGGCTGTCACGTCCACGTAAGCGGGACCGTAATAGAACTGGTCTTTGTTTTTAGGGTCCTGCGTGCCGAGGGCCATAAAGTTCTGGGCGTTGAGATCGAAATCGAGCTGGAAGCTGCTGAGATCGGTGGTGCGTATCTCGCCGTTGATCACGGCTTCGTTGCCCGTGCTGTCGGCGATCACGAACTGGTTGAACCTGATGCCGGTTTCCGTCAGCGCAAGATCTTCGGACGGCAGCCGCAGGTAGTTGTTGATCATGGTGATGCGCCCGGCTACGTCGTCGAAATGCATATCGCCGCGTATCACGGGTTTATCGGTGGTACCCTGCAAAGTGGCCTTGCCACTAAGCTTGCCGCTCATATTCGTGACGTTGCCGAATGTGAGGGATTCAATGCTTTGCATGTTGAGGCTGGTAATGTCCAGCCGGATGTCCATCTGTTCTCCATAAGTGCCGGCCAGGCGAAGATCGTTGTCGTTGCCCTGGATGGTGGCTTCCAGCTGCGCCTGTTTGTCCGCGGTAGTATTGGCGGTCAATGCGAGGCGGCCGAGGCGGGAGCCCATTACGGCAAGACTGTCCACCGTGAGCTTTCCGTCTATCAGCGGCGTCTGGTCAAGCCCGCTGATCCTGATCTCGCCGTTGCTGATGCCTTCGGCGAGCGCGGTATCTTTTTCGATGAGGCTGGTAACGGTGCTGAGCCTGAAATCCTTCAATGCCACCGTCAGATCGGGCAGGGTAGCGCCCTCCGCCGCAGGCGAGGAAGTGATCAGCAATTGCTGCGCCCCCCGCTGCAGCCCGATGTCCGCAAACGCGATGCCTCCATTATATATAACTACCTGGTTGTCTCCCGCCACGTTCCAGTCCTGCCGGTTGAGCAGCAGGTCTTTTTTCAGCGAGATCACGAGGCTGTCGCCCTGCGCGAAACGTACCAGGCCGCCCAGCCTGTATTTCGGCCGGTTCTGCCGGCGTCCCATTAGCAGGTTCCAATCCAGCAGCCCGTTTTTGGCGGTTACGTCCACGGTGGTGCGTTGTACGGGTATCTGCGGATGCCGCAGGCGGCCAAGGAGTATATGGGTCTCCATCTGCGTGGTGTCCGCGGAAATGTCTACCAGCAAAGTGTCCACCCTGAATGAGTCGTACCGCATGGAAGGCACGGAAAGCTCCGCCAGCAGGAGGCTGCTGTCCGTATCCAGCCTGCCGTTGAGGGTGAGGGGTTTGGGAAGACTGATATCCGGCAACAGTTTCCGGAGATTTTTGGGTACGCTGATGCTGCCGGTAAATTCCACCCTTTGCGATTCGCCGGGCGGCGGCGGCGGCGTGCCTTCGGCTTCAAGATGCCGGGTAACGAGGCCGGCGGCGGCCGTGGCGAAGGTCTGGTAATTAAAATCGCCGGAAGCGGTCAGGAAGCCGAAAGGCCCGGTAAGACTGATCCGCTGCCCGCTGTCCGCATCGGCTTTTAGCAGGATGCTATCCAGCGTGTACAATTCCTGCGCGTCCGCGATCTGTATCTTATGGATAGCCGCAAAACCGTTGAGCCTGCGCGGACTGAGATCGTCCAGCTCGGCGTCGAGGCATGATTTAATAGTAAGCGGCGAAGTGGTGAAGTTCGTAGCGTACAGATCGAATTTGTCCAGGTCGGCTTTGGCGGTAATGGCGGGGTGAAGCGTATCCAGCGTGCCTTTTACGTCAAAGCGTGCGCGTGCGCTGCTGTCTGCGATGCTGCCTTTGGCGGAATAGTCGCCTTTGTCGAGCGCCGCTTCCATTACGATGCCCGTGTAGGTGTAACGGTTATAGGTAAACGAAGTGATGTTCACGCCAGCGTTCACATCGGCTTTTTGCGGATCGGTGCCGTTGCCTTTGACGGTGAATTTCCCATTGAGGCCGCCGATCGCCGTATCGCCCAGGATGCGCCCCAGCTGCAGGTTTTGCGTGCCCAGCGCCATATCGTACCGGATCTTGTTCATGTCCATAAAATCGGCCACCTGTCCTTTGATGTCCGCATTGCCGAGGTCGGTCGTTACCGCGAGGTCGGGCTTCAGCAGCTGCATGCCCCCGCGGATGCTGCCGTTTACGTTCATGGTGGCCGGCAGCGTCATGGACGAAGGCAGGGTATTGGGCGGTAGCCATGATTCGATGCCGCGGCGGGTGCTTCGCAGTGTGATAGTGGTGAGATCGGCGCCCATCCGGTCGGGGTCGGTTACCTGGAAGGCAGTGCCTTTCACGTACAGGTAATTATGATCGTTGTCTTTTACCTCGAAGCCGGGTACTACCAGCTTTGCAAGATTGCCGGTCATACGGCCTTTCAGTGCGAGGCGTTTTTTCCAGAGCGGCTGAAGGGAAGTATTGCTGCGCATGTCCGGCACAAAGAACAGGGCTTCCTTTAATGCCACGTCCGACGGGCGGATGTCCGCTTCCCCCGCCAGGAGGCCGAGCTGATCGGAAACGGTGGCCCAGGATTCCGTTTGCAGTCTCACGTCGGCGTCTATACGGCTTTCGTTGGTTTGAAGAAGGAATTGCTGCAGCCGCGCTTCCTGCGGCGTGTAGCGCACTTTGCCGCGAAGGGCTTTGAGCTGCATGCCGCTTTGCTCTTTCAGGGAGCCGTTGCGGATGGTGACCAGCGTGCTGTCTTCGCTGTAGGCAAGGTCTCGCACGTCGAGGAACAGGCCGGTGATGCCGAGGTGATTATAATCTACCGCGTTTTTATATTGCAAAGGCGGCGCAAGATGATTGTCCATGCTGAAGCTCACCTCGCGTGTTTGCAGGCTTTTGGCGGCTACTTTCCAGGTATTGGGCGCTGCGGGCGTATCGGTTTCTGCGAGAGTGGCGGTGTCCATAGGTTTCAGGAAGTCCAGCGAAGCCGTAGTTTTTTCCAGCGACAATTCATCCGCTTCAATAAGCGTTTTCAGCAGGTCGAACCGCGCTTTCCGCAGCTCCAGCGCGCCGATGCGGCCTTTGGTGTCCAGGCCGCTGCTTTCGTCGGTGTACGTCCAGCCGGTGTTGCGGATGGAGAGGTCGCGCACGGTGAGGTCGAAAGGCGTGGAACCCGTGTCCGCGGGCGGCGGCGCGGCGGCCGGGGCGCGGTATTGCTGCAGGATGCCGGCTTCCAGTCCTTCAAGCTGAAAACTTTTGAGATAATATTTGCCGTTGGAAGGCTGCAGCACGTCGGGCAGCATGTGCAGGCTGGCAAGTCTTGCGCTGGCGAGCATGCCGCCAAGACTGTCATTATATCTTACGTATATGCGTTCCAGTTGCACCTCGCCGATCTCGTATTGCAGCGTGGTGCCGGATTCTTCGATGAGCGTATCTTTTTTGTCTTCCGGTGAGCTGAAAGCGTCGATCACGAACTGGTAGTTGAACGAGGAGTCGTCGGCGGGACGGTAAACGTTCACCACGGCGTCTTCCCACCGCAGCGACCGGATCTTGAGATTATTATTAAGGAGTGCCAGCAGGTTGTATTTAACGGCGAGCTCCCCGCTGGACAGCAGCGTGTCTTTCCGCTTATCGCCCACATACACGTCGCTCAGGGTGAGCGAATTCCACCAGGAGAACCGGAGGCCGCCGATATGCACGTCCGTTTTTAATTGCTCCTGCAGGTACGATTCCGCTTTGTCTTTCATGAAACGCTGCACCACCGGTAATTGCAGCAGCAGGAGCAGCACCACCGGCAGCAGCAGCAAGGTTAAAACACTACCAACGATCCAGCGAACGATTTTTTTCCGGCGGGGGGTATTCACGTATTAATTACAGTTTATGATGGTAAATGGTTAAAACATCGCTCACTCAAATATCATACCTGCCGCAAAAATAAGGCTTTACGCCCTATGGTAGCGTAAAAGGCTTTTATAATCATATCTTTAGAATTGTAATAAAGTGGAAAATTGTATAATTTAGTTCCCGGTTACGCATGCCCCGGATACTTTTTTGACAATCTGTAGCGTTGTAGTAATCAGTAACCTGTTAAAACCTTACAACCTTGAAAAAGATCATCGGGTTCGTTGTATTACTCGCTGCTCCCTTTGTTAGTAAATCCCAGGACTGGCACGTCGGCGGCATTGCCGGTATCAGTAATTACAGCGGCGACCTTTCCGAAAAACGCGTGAATTTCAGCTACACGCGGCCCATGCTCGGGCTGCAGGTGAAACGGGACATCAACCGCTTCCTGACTTTGCGCGCGGGTTTTACATGGGGCATGGCCGCGGCGGACGACAAGTCCAATACCAGCGTTGCATTGCAGCAGCGCAATCTCAGTTTCAGCACACACCTCTGGGAAGGCCATATCGGCGCCGAACTGAATATCCTCGATATCGACGACAAAGGTTTTACGCCTTACATATTCGGCGGCGTGGCGCTTTTCAGTTTTTATCCCACCGCGAAAGATACGCTGGGCAACCGCATCCCGCTTCGCCGGCTGAGCACGGAAGGGCAGGGGCTGCCGCAGTATCCTGAAAGAGGGAACCAATATGCGCTTCACCAGATCTCCATTCCTTTCGGTGTGGGCTTCAAATATCTTTTTACGGACCGTATTACGCTTGGGCTGGAAGTCGGGCTGCGCCCCACGTTCACCGATTACCTGGATGACGTGAGCACTACGTATGTGGACCAGAATACGCTGCTGGCCGAAAGAGGACAGCTGGCGGTAGACTGGGCATGGCGCGGCGATGAAGTGAATAAAAGCGGCGTGATCGGCAACTACCCGCAGGATGGCGCGCAGCGCGGTTCTCCCAAGTACAAGGACTGGTATACATTTTCCGGCATCACCGTAATGTACCGCATCGGCGGCAGCGGCGGCCGCCGCACGACGAACTTCTCGAAGTGCTTTAAAATGTAAGAACATATTATCACTTTGGCACGATGGTTGTGTAATGATCAGCATACACCCCCAATCAAGTCCAAATAGAAAAAGTAAAAGGTTGTCTTTAAAGGCAGCCTTTTTTGTTTTCATTACATTCCATTTTTTATTTTCTTTCTCTCCCAAAACGGATCAAATTTCTCCACCCGCCACTCATCATTTTTTCCTTCCAAAACGATGGATTGCATTTCCGTTCATCCGCCGGAGTGAGTCTTTAAAACCAGCCGTGGTAGCTATTATCAGGCGATAAAATGTTCTTGGCATGCGTTTTGGATTTACTATCATAAGCCCGTCCGCCTTACATGAAAAAGGGGATGAACGGGCAGAAAGACCAATTAAAACAGCAGGCTATGAAAAAGCTGATTCTCGTGATGCTCCTCCTCGGAGCAACCTATGCAACTACACAGGCACAGCACAGGGGCCGCGGTCACGGTCACGACCGCGACAGGCATGGGCGTTATGAAGATTGTGACGATGACCGCAGAGGACATGGTCGCCACAAAAAAGTGGTGTACAGAGACCGCCGCTACCGCGATTTCCGCAGGGACGATCACAGGCACAGGGTAGTGGTGGTGCGCCCGCGCTTACCGTTCCCGCCGCCGCCGCCTCCGTTGCCGCTTCCGGGCAGGCCAAGGGTTTCAGGCGTGATTGTTTTCGGCAACTAGTTTGCCTTGTGACGACAATAGCCGAAAGGCCCCGTTTCCGGACGGGGCCTTTTTTTATTCCCCCTAACCAACGTACTTTTGCCCATTGAACGAAAAGCTCGACCAATGGCATTTAAGCATCTCAGGCATTTTATAGATACGCTGGAAAAAGCGGGAGAACTGGTGAGGATCAGCGAATATGTGGACCCGCATCTCGAAATAGCCGAAATCACCGACCGCATCAGCAAATCGCCGGACGGCGGCAAAGCGCTGCTGTTTGAAAATACTGGGTACGACTTCCCCGTGCTCATCAACTCCATGGGAAGCTACCGCCGCATGTGCATGGCCCTTGGCGTACAGGAGCTGGACGATGTGGCCTCCGAGATCGAAGGGCTCTTCAAGCTGCTGTCCAAACCAAAGGAAAGTATCCTCGACAAGCTCGCGATGCTGCCAAAGCTCAGCCAGTTCGCCTCCTGGATGCCCAAAGTGACGAGCGGCCGCGGCGCCTGCCAGGAAGTGGTGATGACCAGTCCCGATCTCGGAAAGCTGCCGGTAATGACCTGCTGGCCGCAGGACGGCGGGCCTTTCATTACCCTGCCCGTGATCCACACGAAAGACCCGCACACGCAAAGCCGCAACGTAGGCATGTACCGCATGCAGGTATTTGAAAAAGACATGACGGGCATGCACTGGCACAAACACAAGGTATCCGCCAAACATTTCTCCGAATACAAAAAGCTCGGCAAACGCATGCCCGTGGCAGTGATCCTCGGCGGCGACCCGGTATACACCTATTCCGCCACCGCCCCGCTTCCCGAAAATGTGGACGAATACATGCTGGCCGGTTTTCTCCGCAAAAAGAAAGTGGAGCTGGTGAAATGTATTTCCCAACCCGAGCTGGAAGTGCCGTCCGACGCGGATTTCGTGATAGAAGGATACGTGGAGCCCAACGAAGAGCTGATCTGGGAGGGGCCTTTCGGAGACCATACCGGTTATTATTCGCTGGCGGACTGGTACCCGCGTTTTCAGGTCACCGCCATTACGCACCGCAAAGACGCGGTGTATCCTTCCACCATCGTGGGCATTCCCCCGCAGGAAGATGCCTGGATCGGGAAGGCCACGGAAAGGATCTTTCTCGCGCCCATCAAAATGACGCTGGTGCCAGAGATCGTGGACATGGAAATGCCCGTGGAAGGCGTATTCCACAACCTCGTGATCGCGCAGATACAAAAAGACTATCCCGGCCAGGCGCAAAAAGTGATGAACGCCATGTGGGGCGCGGGGCAGATGATGTTCAATAAAATTCTCGCGGTAACGGATACCGGCACCCGCATCAACGATTATAAAGCGCTCGCGCAATACGCGTTCAAACACCTGAACCCCGCGACAGACATCTATTTCAGCCAGGGACCCATGGACGTGCTTGATCATTCCTGCTCGCGGATGGGTTTCGGGGGGAAGATGTGCATCGACGGTACCGCGCGTTTCCCCGAAGAAACCGACGACCGTTTTGATACCGCGCCTTTTTCCCCGGAGGTGAACACGGCAGCATTGCAAACCGCTTTCCCCGAAATAAAAGCGGTGAACACCTCATTATTGCAGCTGGACATTCCCTGCATCGTAGTCGCGGTGGAGAAAAACCGCCGCAACCACCTGCGTGAGCTTCATCCGCAGCTGTACGCGCAGCCCGGCATGGAAGGCATCAAAATGATCCTGTACGTAGAACATACGGTGGACCCGCACGATCTGCCTTCCGCGCTCTGGCGCTTCTGCAACAACCTCGACCCGAAACGGGACAACTTCCTCGCCGAACGCCCGTCCAGCCGCGCTGCACATAAATCCACCGCCTGCATGGGCCTGGACGGTACCATCAAAACAAAAGCCTTCGACGATTTTCAGCGGGACTGGCCGAACATTATCGTGGCGGACGACGCCACGATCAAAGCCATCGATGAGAAATGGAATAAGCTGGGGCTGGGCGCTTTCCTGCCTTCACCTTCATTAAAATATAAACAGCAGATCTACGGCCAGGGCGCCGTGGTGGACCTGTAGAATGATACAAATCAACGATAAGTTGATACGAATCGGCGAGCAGTTTAAAGGGAGGTTGGTTATTTTTAGCGGATTGAAACCCACATTAACCCTCTAAAAAATCTATCTCATGAAAAAAAGAACTTCCCTTTTTATTGCCGCCATCATTCTCAGCTGCGGTGTTAGCCTGAACGCAACTTCCGGCCTCAAAAAGGTCGACCCCGCACCCGCCCTGCATGCGTCCGCTTTCGCATGGAATTTTACGTATGCCTTTGGCGCGGGCCCCATATCCGGCTTAAGCTGGTCCAGCGATTATTTGTACGTTTCCTCCGGCAGCTACATCGTGTATTCCGCGAACGGCTATGGATTCCTTACGCCGTCCACGCCGGTGTATTGCAGCGCCGTGGCCAATGCCAATACGTATGTGCAGGTGATGCCCAGCGGAGGCAGCAGCAGCGTATCTTACTATGATTTTATGGAATACTAGCGATGCCTTTTTTCCGTATCGCGTAAATCAATTTACCAAATTCATAAATGCATGCAACGCACCGGCGCTACATTTGTAACTCGTGCAAAATAGCCGAGCTTTACAATAATTGAGTTGGTCGTACATGAAAACGGCGCCTTGTTCAAGGCGCCGTTCTTATTTAAAGGGAATGTGTTATTTGTGGATCTCTGAAGTGAAGTGAAATTCGATCTCCGGGTTGTTGGCCCTTTCCGTATTCAGGTACCATTCGCTTTGCGCGAGGTACACGAGGTGGCCGTCTTTATCCAGCACTACGTTCGCGCCCTTGAAGCGGATGAACTCTTCCAGCTTCTGTTTCGGGCCGGTGATCCAGCAGGCTTTGTAAAACGGCA
>JBQCFV010000093.1:0-14363 GCA_051958695.1 Chitinophaga sp.
ATTGGCTGAAGATCCACGTTGCCGCCTTCGGCATAGGCGGAAGCCACCAGCGTATTTTTACCGGCTGTATCGCCGGCCATATGCCCATACCAGAGCTTAGGCGGTTCGGCCACCAGCAAACCGTTGCCCACGATGCAAAGGGCGCGCGGCAGGACGAGCGAGTCGAGAAAAACGGTACGCGTGTCTATCGTGCCGTCGTTATCGGCATCTTCCAGTATTACGATGCGGCCGTCCCTGGCGTCTTCGCCGGAGCCGGTGGTATCGGGCATATAGCCGGTCATTTCCGCCACCCACATGCGGCCGCGTTCGTCGAAGGTCATGGCCACGGGCACCACCACCTGCGGTTCTGAGGCCACCAGCTGGGCGGCAAAACCGTCTTCGATCTGCAAATGTTCAAGAGATTGCGCGGGGGAAAGCACGGGCGATTCGGCAAACTGTTGGCGCATGGCGATGGAATCCGCTTTTGGTCCCTGGTTCCCGTTGTTGCAGGAGGCTGCTGTTATTCCCGCTATAAATATGCTGATCCATATCCTGCCCCTGGTCATAACGTCTGGCATAAGCTGAAATCGATTGAAATTTACCTTTAAAATAATATCCTGAACAGGAATATTCAAATTACAAAGCATCTAAAATAAGACAGCGAACGGCAAAAAAGACGAAATATTGACGGGCGGCGCGGGAAATGGCGAAAAATGCGGGAGGTGCGGTTTGGGCGGACCAGGCTAAAAGGGTAAATTTGTTTAAAACGAAAGAACTATGGGAAAGGTACTGGAACAGGAAATGTACAGTTATTTCACCCAGCTCAGCGAGTCGGAAAAAAAGTCGTTCATCCAGTTACTGAAGACCTTTTTGAAGAAACGCACCGAGCAGCCGGAAAGAACATCTGTTGAACGATATAATAATGAGCTTGACGAAGCGGAGAAAAGGATCGAAGCGGGAGATTTCGTCACGCAGGAACAATTGATCAAAGCAATGGAAAAATGGTAAAAACGGAAAGAATCATTGTTTGGGACCCTGAAGCTATCAACCAGTTAAAAAAAGCCTACCATTACATACAGCAACGCTCACCCCGCAACGCCGTGAAAGTATTGAACGACATCCAGGCGGCGGTAGCAAAGCTTCTCTCCCATCCTGAACGGCATTCGCCGGACAAATACAAACTTAAAAACGACGGCACCTACCGGGCCTTTGAAAAGCATGGCTACCGCCTTGCGTACAGGGTGCTGGAAAAGGAGATACGCATCCTGCGTTTCCGGCATACCGCGATGGAACCGCTGCCGCATTGAGAACATATCAAAAAAACTTCTTCCTGAAAACATTCTTTATCGTCGAATACCCGTTGATCAGCGTACCCGTTAAAAAGTGCTCCTTCAGGTTATTGCGCAGCGTGCTCCGCATAATGCGCACTACCACGTCCTTTTCCACCTCGCCCGTTTCTTTTACGCGGTGCAGCCGGTTCAGGGCCACCAGGGCCAGCAATGCGCCGAACAGGAACAGGAAGTTCCAGTCCTGCAGCTCGATGATGTGCACCGATTTGGTCCATCGAGGGCCGCCCCATTCCGCGTCCATTTTGAGATGCCGGCCGGTGAAATAGTCCGCCAGCACACCGCCCGCCAGCGGCGCCAGCGCTGAAAACACGGCGGTAACGATGTTCTTGGCGGAAAGATAAATGATGGAATCCTCCGTGGGCGCCAGTTTCAGGCCGATGTTCGTCAGCGAGAGATTGATGCCGGCGTTCGCAAAACCCATCGCGAGGTGGATGGCGGCCAGCAGCAGCAGGTTGGGCCACAACTGCGAATAAATGCCCACAAAGCACCAGGCTATCAGGCAAAGGATATATATGGGCGCGCCGATGGCGATGATGGTCTTGTTGCTGTACCGGTCTGCAAACAGCCCCCAGAGCCGGATGGTGAAGATGCTGCTTACCGGGCTGAGAATGGTGAGCCCGATGATGTAAGACAGCTCCAGCCCCATTTTTTTCATCATGAACACCGTAAAGAACGGCGCGGCAATGTTGACGGCGAACACCCAGGCCGAGTTAAACACGAGCAGCCGGCGGAAGTTGGGATCTTTCAGCGGCCGGCTCAGCATGATAAAAAGGTTTTCCCGCGGCAGTATCTTCTTCGGCTCCGGCGTGCCGGACAGGAATAACGTACCACTAATACCACAAACGCCCGCCACGATAAACATCCAGCCGTAAGCGCCCAGCTCCAGCGTGGGGAAATGCTGGCGGATATAGTCCAGGCCCAGGGCCAGCAGCAGGCTCAGCACCACGTTCAGCGACTGCATCAGGCTGCTTCTTTTGGCGAAAAACTTGCCCAGCTGTTTTTCGGGCACAAGGTCTTTCATCCACGAATTCCAGCTGGCGCCGGCCACCGCGCCGGAGAGATAATAAAAGAAAAGAATGGGAATGATAAGCTCGATGGTAACTACACCGGGCAACAGCAGCGGCAGCAGGCCGAGCAGTACCAGCGGCACTCTCGCCAGCAGCGAGCCGATCACCGTAATGCCCCGGCGGTTGTTGAAGCGCCGTACGAGCCAGATGGAAATGAGCTGAAAAACGTTGACCATCGTGGGAAGCGCAGCGATCAAACCCAGCTGCACGTTGTTCGCCCCCAGCAAAATGGCCATGGCTATGATAAAAGCCCCGCCGGTAAGGGTGGTCATGGCCTCGGACGCAAGCCCGTCGGCTATCACCAGCTTTAATCCCCGTCTAACGTCTTGTTCCGTCAGCATTTCTTTCGGCTGTAAATTCATCTGACCCGGTTTGGTGTTTCGGAGCAATCATTGTGCCTTTTCGGAACGGCATAATGAAAAAAGCCCCGGCGGCTACAGCCGGGGGCTCCTCCGTCATATTTTGAATTTCGCTTTAATTCAGGCTCCTGAAGTCCACCGGCACCAGTTTGCTCACGCCCGGCTCCTGCATGGTAACGCCATAGATCACGTCCACCGCCGCCATCGTTTGTTTATTGTGCGTAACGATGATGAACTGGGAATTGTCGGAGAACTTGCGGATCATGTTGGTGAATTTGCCCACGTTCGCATCATCCAGCGGCGCGTCCACCTCATCGAGGATACAGAACGGCGCGGGTTTGATGAGATAGATGGCGAACAGCAGCGCAGTGGCGGTCAGCGTTTTTTCGCCGCCGGACAGCTGCGTGATGGCCGCGGGGCGCTTGCCTTTAGGTTTCGCGATGATCTCGATGCCGGTGTCCGCGAGGTTCGACGGGTCGCTGAGGATCATGTCGCACTGATCTTCTTCGGTAAACAGCGCCTTGAACACGCGGATGAAGTTTTCATTTACCTGGTTGAAGGTGTCGAGGAATTTCTGGTTGGCGGTGGATTCTACTTCCTGGATGGTGGCCAGCAGCGATTCCTTCGCGTTCACCAGGTCGTTCTTCTGTTCGAGGATGAACTCGTAACGTTTTTTCATCTCGGTATACGCTTCGATGGCCGTGGGGTTGATCTCTCCCATGTTCTCGAGGCGTTTTTTCAAACGTTCGGCATTGCTTTGCAGGTCTTCCAGCGCGGCGGTGCCGGTGCGTTCTTCGTCGAGTATCTCGTCGAGGTTCACTTTAAATTCCACGCTGAGCCTTTCTTTCATGGAGGCCAGCTGCAGCTTCAGTTCGTTTACTTTATCCTTGATCTGGTTCAGGTTCTGATCGAGCAGGTCGCGCGTTTTCTGTTTGCTGCGCAGCGCGCTTTCCCGCTCCTGCAGGTGGTTGCGGAAGTTGTAATATTCCTGGTCTTTTTCGTTGAGCCCTTTTTCTTCTTCTTCGCGGCGGCGGAACAGTTCCACCAGCCCGTCTTCCGATTGGGTAAGCCGGTCTTCGGCGGCGGCGATGTTGCCGGCCGTGTCTTCCAGCTGGGCTTTATTGCTGATCACCTGCGCGTGCAGGTCGCTTAGCTGTTTGCGTTTGAAGTCCAGCTCCTGCTTCAGCCCCTGCACCTTGCTTTGCTGGCGGGTATGCTGGAGGTTCTGGTTGTTGAACTGGACGTTGGCCTGGTTGAACTGCTGCTCGGCTTCCTGCGAGGCGCGGTCGGCTTCGGCGATGCTGTCGTGCAGCTGGTGCACGCGGTCGTTGAGCGTGTCCAGCTCGTCGCGCACGCTGGAAATGCTTTGTTCGTTGGCGGCCAGCGAGGCTTCCATTTCAGCGAGGCGTTTGTTACCGGTTTCGATGAGGTGATGGAAATTCTCGATGCGGTTTTGCAGGCCGAACAGCTGGTTGTTCAGCTGGTTCACCTTTTCGCGCAGCGCATTGATCTTGTTTTCGTTGAGCTGGCTGTTGTAACCGAGCACTTCGTCGTGCTTGGCCTGCAGGCGCGATTTGAGGTCGGCCACGTTGGTTTCCAGCGTGCGGATCTCGGCGTCCAGCTTTTCGAGATTTTTGGCGCGGCCGAGCTTCTTTCCTTCGAACAGTCCTACGGAACCGCCGTTCATGCTGTATTTGCCGCGATGCATGCGGCCGCTTTGCTCGGTGATAAGCACGTCCTGCTCGGGCAATTCTGCAAAGCTGATGGCGGCGAGGTCTTCGGCGATGAATACTTTACCAAGAAGGTAATTGCCAAGACCTTTATATTTCTCGTCTATCTCCACCACGTCCAGCGCGGGGACCGTGCCGGGCGGCGTAAACAGGTTGCCGGCCTGGTGGTTGAACTGGTCGAGGATGAAAAAATTGGCTTTGCCTTTTTTATGAAGATCGAGCAGGCGGATGGCCGTGATGGCTTCTTCCGCGTTGTTCACCACGTAATAGTTGAGGTAAGGCTCAAGCAGGTTCTCGATACAGGTGCGATAGGTTTCCTTGCAGAAAAATATATCGCTGAGGATGGGCGCTTTGTTGTTCCAGTCGCTGTTCTTTTTGAGGAACTTGATGCTTTCGGGGTAACCTTCCAGGCTGTCCACGAGGGATTTCAGCAGGTCGTACTCGTTCTTTTTGGAATCGAGGGAACGGTTTTCGTCCACCAGCCTGTCGCGCAGCCCTTCGATCTCGCTTTGCGTGGCGAGTATCTTTCCTTTTGTTTCTTCCTGGAACGCTACCATATCGGCCAGCTCTTCCTTGCTGTTCTCAAGGGTTTCCTGCAGCACGCCTTTTTCGTCTTCCAGCTGCTGTATCTGCGTTTCGCGGCTGGTCTTTTCTTCCTGCAGCTGCTGGATGCCTCGTTGCAGGTTCTGTACGGAAGTATCGGCCACGGCCACTTTCTTTTCCGCTTCGAACTGCTGGCGCTGCCATTGCTGCTGGTCTTTGCGGAAATTTTCTAGGGCCAGCTTCTTTTCCTGGAAATGATGTTTTTTCTCGTCCACCATTTCGTGGAGCGTTTCCAGCTCGTCCTGCATGGAATCGAACACTTCCTGCTCGTCCGCCACCTGCGTTTCGGTAAAGGCGATGGATTCGGTAAGGCCGGTCACGGTGCCTTCGGCATTATCCAGGAAGTCGGTGAGGCTTTTCTCGCGTTCGCGCAGGTAAGTGAGCTGCTGCGTGGCGAGGTTTTTATCGTTCTCTTTGGTGCGGATGGTGGACACCAGCTCGTTGAACTCGCGCTGCATGGCCTGCAGCTCTCTTTCTTTCGCCACAAAATGCAGCTTGTCCTGCTCCACGGCCGCTTCGTCCGTACCGATCTCGGCTTCGAGGGCCATTTTGCGGTCGGTTTCCTGCTGCTGCTGCTCGGTGAGGTCGCGGAAGGTGATGTTGAAACCTTCCAGCGCGGCCTTGGCGAGCTCTATACTGGCTTCTTTGTATTCCTTTTTGATCTCGTAAAAACGTTCCGCCTTTTTGGCCTGGCTTTCGAGGGTCTTGAGGTTGTTGTTGATCTCGAAGAGGAGGTCCTCGATGCGGTTGAGGTCGCCTTCCGTAGCGTCCAGCTTGGATTTGGCCTCTTTTTTCCGCGTTTTATAAATCGAAATGCCCGCGGCCTGCTCAAGCATGCGGCGGCGGGAATTTTCTTTGTCCTTGATGATATCGTCCACCATCCCCAGCTCGATGATGGCGTAGGAGTCGGTGCTGACGCCGGTATCGAGGAAGAGGTTGTGGATGTCTTTAAGACGGCAGGCCACGTCGTTGAGACGGTACTCGCTGTCCCCGTTCTTGTAGAATTTACGTGTAATCGTAACCGTGGTGAACTCGGTGGGCAGCACGTTCTTGGTATTCTCGAAGGTGAGGCTTACTTCGGCCATGCCGCTGGCGGAGCGGGTGCGCGAGCCGTTGAATACAAGCCCCGCCTGGTTTTCGGAACGCAGGTTGCTGATCTTGTGCTCGCCGATCACCCAGCGGAGGGAGTCGAGGATATTGCTTTTTCCGCAGCCGTTCGGGCCAATAACGCCCGTCACTCCTTCATCGAAGTGCAGCACGGTTTTGTCCGCAAAACTTTTAAAACCTTTGATCTCTAGTGTTTTTAAACGCACATTTCTCGGATTACGAATGAATGATTTGGCCGCCAAAGATAGTCGAAGTCTGCTGATTCCCGCATCTCGAACGGGCGGGGCCGGGGGGTCAGCGTTTTTCGCGATATGGCAACTACCGGTAATTTAATCCCCGTTATAATAATAATGGCGTTTATTTATACACACCTGGGGATAATTTATACCCATCCACCCGCTAAAAGATATAGTATCTTACTGGAAATGAATTGGATGCAAAAGTTATATGCATTACATCCGCAATGCATAAATAAGCACTGATATTTGTAATTTTGCCGCAATGCAAGAACGTTGGACCAAAGAAGCGAAAGCCTTTATTTTCAGTTATCATTTCAGCAACGGGCTTCGCACCACGCTGAGCGTAGTTGTACCCTCCGTTATTTTCGCCCTCATCGGCCACCTGGAAGCCGGTATCGCCATTTCGATGGGCGCGCTCTGCACCGCGCTGGCGGACGTGCCCGGCACCATCGTTCATAAGCGGAACGGCCTTATCATCAGCACCATCCTTATTTTTATCACCGCCCTCGGCACCGGCCTGCTGCTGCCCTTCTGGCCGCTATTGACCGTGTGGGTGGGCGTTTGCAGCTTTTTTTACAGCATGCTGCTCATATACGGCAACCGCGGCGGCAATATCGGGCTGGGCTGCCTGCTGGTAATGGTGAGTTTGATGGCGGAATCGTATTCCTGGCGGCAGGCCATCGAGGTCAGTTTTCTTATCCTCAGCGGCAGCGTGTGGTACGCCCTGCTCGCGCTCCTGCTCTGGCAGATCAGGCCGTATCTTACCGTACAGCAAACGCTGGGCGACTGCATCCAGCAAACCGCCAAATACCTGCGCCTGCGCGCCGACTTTTACCGGCCGGACAAAGACATTACCGGCACCTACCGCGAAGTGCTCGCCCAACAGGTGATCGTCAACGACAAACAGGAGGCAGTGCGCGAGCTGCTGCTCAAAATGCGCTCCGCGCAACAGGGCACCACCAGCATCAGCAAAAGCATGGTGCTCATTTTTCTCGACCTGGTGGACATGTACGAGCAGATCATGGCTTCGCAGATCGACTACACCAGCCTGCAGCAACGTTTTGCCGGCACGCCCGTGATCAACGAGCTGCATCATACCATCCTCCGCTTCGCCGAAGAGCTGGACAATATCGGCATTGCCGTGAGCGCTTCGCAGCGTTCCCTGCCAAAAGTGAACCTCCGGCTGGAGCTGGACACCAGCAAACGCGCCTTCAAAGAATACCAGACCACGCTGCCCACGCTGAAAGAACGCGCCGACCTCATTCATTTCGAAAGCATATTCGACAATCTTCAGCATATCGCGCAGCGCGTGTACAACATGCACCGCCTCACCCGCCTCGAACGCGTAAAGGAAGCCAGCTTCGACCATCAGCTGGAGCTGAGCAAATTCACCACCCGCCAGCAGTACGACCTCACCACGTTCATGCACAACCTCACGTTCGATTCGCACATCTTCCGCCACGGCGTGCGCGCCGCGCTGGCCATGATGAGCGGTTTCCTGCTGGGGCAGGCATTGCAGCTGAGCCGCGCGTACTGGATACTGCTCACCATCGTGGTGATACTCAAACCCGGCTTCAGCCTTACCAAAATGCGGAGCTACCAGCGCATCACCGGCACCATCATCGGCGCCTGCTTTGCCGCTGGGGTGCTCTGGTTCACGCGGGACGATACGGTGATATTCGTGATGATGCTGCTTTGCATCCTCGGGGCGTACAGCTTCCAGTCGTACCATTATATCACGAGCGTAGTGTTCACCACGCCGTTCGTATTGTTCCTGCTGCATTTCCTGTACCCGGCGGATTTCCAGAACGTGACGCAGCGGGTGCTGGACACGCTGATCGGCGGCGGCATCGCGTTTATGTTCAACTATATTTTCTGGCCCAGCTGGGAGTTCCGCTTCCTGCCGGATTATATGGTCAAGACCATCTCTTCCAACAAACAATATCTCACGCAGGTAATGAACCTGTACACGGACAGGCCTTTCAGCCTCATCGCCTACAAGCTGGCGCGTAAGGAAGTGCATGTGACCACGGCGAACCTCACCGCGGCGTTCCAGCGCATGCTCACGGAGCCGAAAAGCAAACGGCGTTATGGTTCCGAGCTGTATCACTTCGTGGTGCTGAGCCATTCGCTGGCTTCGCATATCGCGCAGCTGTGCGCCTATGCGCTGCAGCACCGGCTGAAATACAAGCGGCCGGAGTACAAGGACATTTTACTGTTCCTGTTGACCATCATGGACCAGATAGAACAATATGTGACCGTGGGCGCGCGGATGGCCGACCCTGAAATGCCGGCGGCGTTCCATAGCCTGGAAGACCGGCTGGAACACCTGCTGAAGCTGCGCCAGGAGCAGATCAACCAGGGCCAGGGGCATACGGAGGAAAGAGAGGAGATGTTAGAGATCAAACACGTGCGCGACCAGTTCCAGGCACTGTTCACCGTGCTGAAAGACATGAAAAAAGCGGCCGTTCACGGCGAGGAGATCATTAATAGTTAGAGGCGGTCATGGTGCAACGCATTGCTGCGTTCACCGGCAGCGAAAGCACACTGTCCTAATGCGAAACAGTCCGCCGCTTCGGCGATCACCATCAACGAAAGCGCAACTCACATTTCAGAGATCACCTTCAGCTGATCCGTTACCGGGTCAATAGCCTTCAATATATCATCGAAATAGGCAGGCCCGTATTGGGCATAATACGGGATGAAGTTTTCCCTGCGCTCCTGCAGGGAATTGCCGGGGAACAGGCGGTCTTTGATGCCCCTGAGCTGGTCCGTCTGCCACTGGAATTTCTTTTTCTCCGCCCGCAGGAACTTGTGCTCCAGCTTGCCGATGGATTTGATCGCACGGCTCCGTTCCGCGTTCACGGAAGCAACGAGCGTAACATCGATCGCGCGCGCTTTTTCTTCCAGCCCGTTATACAGTTTTTCCACCGCCGCGTATTCTTCCTTCAGCACGAGCGCAGCCTGCGTATGCTCATGCACGAAGCGGCTTACGAGCAGCTCGGTATCTTCAAAAAGCGCCACCGGCGAAATGCCGAGCTTGTTCAGCCGGCTGCTTTCCTCCTGCCGCACCCATAGGAACGAATTGCGCAGCAGCACTACAGGGTAAGGCACGTTATGATGACGGAACAGGTCTCTCAATTCCAGCCAGTACGCCACTTCCCCGCCGCCGCCAATAAATGCGATGTTGGGCAGGATGGTTTCCTGCAGTATGCCGCGGAGGATCACATTGGGGCTGAAACGCTCCGGGTGGTCGTGCAGTTCGGCCCGCAATTCGTCCCAGGTGAACGACAACGAAGTGTGTAATATCTTCCACAAATCCCCTTCTTTGACGATGCGTTCCCGGATGTTATCCTTTAAATAAAAAAGATTTATTTCCCTGGGCGTAGCCTGTACTTTATAATGTTCCGCCAGCCGCGTAATGGTTTTTCCAACGATGGCCTGGGAGCTTTGTTCGCGCAGCTCCTCTTCCATAACAGGTATCAGCAGCCGTTTGAATGCGGGATTGTCCGCTATCAGCACCACTACGCCGTAACAGCCGAACAGCTCGTTCACCAGGTACCTCGTGGCTTCCTGGATGGTATCGGGCCCGAGGTAGGCTTTGCGCAGCATCTCCAGCAGCTGCGGGGCATGCGGCATGGAACCGGTGAGCGCCCCGATCTCGTCTATCAGCTTTTCCAGTCCTTTGGTATGCATGCGGCCCACGGCGCCCGTTTGGTCCGTATCCCAGGTGAGCTTGCGGCCTTCGAGGTTGATGGAGCCCAGCTCTTCGAGGTCCGCATCTTCACTTCCCATATAATAAACCGGCACGAAATGCCGCTCCGGGTATTGCCGTTGCAGCTCTTGTGCTAGTTTGACAGTTTGTAATATTTTATAAACGAAATAAAGATAACCGGTGAAAATATTCGGCTGATGCGCGGTGCAGATGGTGAACGTGTTGGTGGCCTGCAAAAGCCCGATATTGGCGCGCACTTCTTCCCTGATCTCCATATGCCCGTACTGGGCGTACAACGTATCTGCCAATATGTCCCGCCTGACGGGCTGCCCCGCCTTTAACAGCATGGCTTTATGGAAGTCCGGATTAATTGGGTTATATTCGTAGAAATTGCTCAATGGACCGCGTGCAGCCAGAAAATCCGCTATGAGCGGGCTGCAGAAACCTGTTCCGGCGAAAGGCAGCGTATGATAATTTACTACCGGTAATATCTGTTGAGTCACAATTCTTTCTTTTTTTGAAGACACGAAGATAACCCGAAACTACATTATTCCCAGCCGGTTAATATTACCATTTATCACAATTCATTGTGGAGTTGGGGAATGACCGTTACGCACCCCTGCCATTTTTTTAGCGGCATCAGATTTGCAAATATATTTTGTCCTCCGGATGTTCGAGAGCCCGGCCCCTGTACCCCGCACAACAAAAAACAATAGCTGAAAAATTACATCTTATGAAGATTGCGTATATAGCATCGTATTTTCCCCGTGAGTGTGGAATTGCAACATTTACCGAGCATTTGATAAAAGCGGTTTGCGGAGACACGGAAGATGTTCCCGAAGTGTCCGTTATTGCCATGAACGACGAAGGGCAGGTGTACGATTACCCGCCCGAAGTAACCTTCACCGTCAGGCAGCAGCACATGCAGGATTACCTGGACGCTGCCGACCATGTGAACAATACCGACGTCGATCTCGTGATCGTGCAGCACGAGTTCGGCATATTCGGGGGAGAAAGCGGCATATACCTGCTGCCGTTCCTTCACCGTATCAAAACGCCTTACATCGTCACGTTCCATACCGTGCTGAAGGAGCCTTCCTTTATGCAAAAAAGCGTGGTGCGGGAGATCGCCCTTCATGCTTCCCGCGTGATCGTGATGAGCCGGCTGGCCACTTCGTTCCTTGAAGACATTTACGAAGTGCCGGCGGACAAGATCATGCTCATCCCCCACGGCGTGCCCGATTTCGAGCAGCTTTCCATCAGTTCCGATATCCTGCCCGAAGCGCTTCGCCACCGCAAAGTGATCTTTACGTTCGGGTTGCTGAGCCGGAACAAAGGCATCGAAACGGTGATCAACGCATTGCCCGCCGTGATCGGCCGTCACCCGGACATACTGTACGTAGTGGCCGGCAAAACGCATCCCGCAGTGATAAGGCATGCGGGGGAAGAATACCGGTAAAGCCTGCACGAACTGGTAAGCCGGCTGAAGCTGGAAGATCATGTGCTGTTCGTAGACAAGTTCCTGACGGAAGACGACCTGTTCGCCTACCTGACGCATAGCGACATTTACGTTACACCATATCTTAGCGAAACCCAGATTACCAGCGGCACTCTCACATATGCACTGGGTGCGGGGGCCGCTGTTCTTTCCACGCCGTACTGGTATGCGAAAGAGCTGCTCGACGATGGCCGCGGCCAGCTGTTCGGTTTCTCTCAGCACGAAGAGCTGGGCGCGCTCATCCGCAACCTGCTCGACGATCCCGGCGAGCTGGAAAACCTCCGCGCACGCGCCAGCGAATACGGCCGCGAGCTGCGCTGGAGCCGCATGGGCGCACGTTACCGCCAGCTGGCAAGAAAGATCCTCAGCACGCCGAGACCCGCTTCCTTCAGCAACCGCCCCCTGCCGGACGTAAGCGCATTGCCGCCGCTAAACCTGACGCATATACGAAGACTGACGGACGACACGGGCATCGTGCAGCATGCGAAATACGGCATCCCCAACCTGAAAGAAGGTTATTGCCTCGACGACAACGCCCGCGCCCTGATGATGATGCTGATGGCGCAGCCGCACCGCAAAAGCAAGGAAAGCCCTGACCTGCTGCCGATCTACCTGAGCTTCATCCATTACATGCAAACGCCGGACGGCAACTTCAGGAACTTCCTCAGCTTCAGCCGCCAGTACCTTGACGAAGTGGGCTCCGAAGATTCCTTTGGCCGCACCGTATGGGCATTGGGTTATCTCGTGCGTTATGCGCCGAACAATTCCTACCGCGAATTTGCCACCGAGCTGTTCCATAAGTCCACCCGGCATTTCAGCGCGCTTGAGCACCTGCGCGGCCGCGCCAACGCTGTTATCGGCGTATGCCATTATCTTGCCTACCACCCGTCCGACGAAGGGATGTTCGCCGTGCTGGACGGTCTGCTGCAGCCCATGATCGCCGCATGGAACGCCAACAGCAACGAGCAGTGGCGCTGGTTCGAAAAAAGCATGACCTACGATAACGGCATCCTGCCGCTGGCATTTTTCCACGCCGCACAACTGACCGGCAACGAGCAGCTGCTTGGCATCGCGATGGACAGTCTCCAATTCCTGGAAAACCTCACGATGCACCGAGGCTATTTTGCCCCGGTGGGCAACGAAGGCTGGCACTGCGAAGGCGGCGAATGCCCGCTGTTCGACCAGCAGGCTATCGAGACCATGGCCATGGTGCTGCTGTACCAGCAGGCGCACGCCGTAACCGGCAACCGCGCGTACCTGCAAAAGATGTTCACCTGCTATAACTGGTTCCACGGCGAAAACGCGCTGCGCATCCCGCTGTACGACCACGAAACGCAGGGCTGCTGCGACGGCCTTTCTCCCGCCGGCGTGAACCGCAACCAGGGCGCGGAAAGCACGGTGGCGTATTTTATTTCCCATATCGCGGTGCTCAAAAGCCTCGAGATGGTGCCCCGGCAGGAAAAACCCGTCAAAACCGCCATTATCACTACGACTACCAACATGGTCAGTAAAATAAGCTGAAACCTATGAGAGTAGCGGTTTTATCCCCCGTTGCATGGCGCACGCCGCCCGTGCATTACGGTCCGTGGGAACAAATGGCATCCAATATTACCGAAGGACTGGTGGCAAAAGGCTGGGACGTAACGCTTTTTGCCACCGGCAATTCCATCACCGGCGGCAAGCTCGAATCCATATGTGAGCAGGGTTATGAAGAAGACCGCAGCCAGGACGCAAAAGTGCTGGAATGCCTGCACATCAGCCACCTGATGGAGCAGGCCCACCGGTTCGACATCATCCACAATCATTTCGATTTCCTGCCCCTCACCTATTCCGGATTGATCCGCACGCCGATGGTCACCACCATCCACGGCTTCTCCTCCCCCCGCATCATACCCGTGTATAAAAAGTATAACGACGCAGCGCATTATGTGTCCATCAGCAACTCCGACCGCAGTCCGGCGCTGCGCTACGCCGCCACGGTGTATAACGGCATCGCCCCAACGGAGTTCGATTACGTGGAAGCGCCGGGTGACTACCTGCTGTTCTTCGGGCGCATCCACCCGCACAAAGGCACGCGCGACGCGATAGACATTGCCCGCCAAACCGGCCACCCGCTTATCATTGCGGGCATCGTGCAGGACGAGGCGTATTTCCGTGAAAAAGTGGAGCCGCTGATCGACGGCGAACAGGTACGGTACGTGGGCCATGCCGGCCCTTCTCAGCGAAAGCAGCTGCTTGGCAATGCCAGAGCGCTGCTGCATCCCATTCACTTTGACGAGCCGTTCGGGCTCAGCGTGGCCGAAGCCATGATGTGCGGCACGCCAGTGATCGCGTACAACCGGGGTTCCATGCCTGAACTGATCGTGCAGGAAAAGACCGGCTTTCTTGTAAAAGACGGGGAGGAAGCAGTCCAACGTGTACGCGATCTCGGCCGGATCAACCGGCAGGCTTGCCGCGATCATGCGATGGCGAATTTCAGTATGCAGAAAATGGTGGAGGATTATGTGAGGGTGTATGAGAAGGTGTTAATGCAAACTACGATACTTCCCTGATGGCGAAACGCGCCCATCCTCCAACATCACCCCTCCCTCACCTTCTCCAGCAGATCGTTCAAATGAACCGTAGCAAAAGTTGACGCATAGTCCGACAGCCCATAAGGAATGATCAGCTCGTTATTATGTATCAGCGAACCGCAGCTGTAAAGCACGTTCGGCACA
>JBQCFV010000094.1:0-2660 GCA_051958695.1 Chitinophaga sp.
GCCGTTGTCTTTTTAATCAGGGTTTGAAGCGAAGAAAGAATCCACCGGTCAATTTCGGGCCTTTGTTCAACGGGAATGTAGTCTTCCTTAAACGTAAAGCCGTCCACGTTGGCGTAAAGCGCAAAAAACTGGTACGTATTATATAAGGTACCGAAGAATTTCCGCTGCACTTCCTTGATGCCTTCAAGGTCAAATTTCAGGTTATCCCAGGGTGAGGCATTGGTAATGAGATACCACCGCGTGGCATCGGCGCCAAATTCTTCAATGGTCTTGAACGGATCAACTACGTTGCCGAGGCGTTTGCTCATTTTGTTGCCGTTCTTGTCCAGCACCAAGCCGTTGGAAACGCAGGTTTTATAGGCCACGCTGTCGAAAAGCATGACGCCAAGCGCATGAAGCGTATAAAACCAGCCGCGGGTTTGGTCCACGCCTTCGGCAATAAAGTTCGCGGGAAAATTCTCTCTGAACTTCTCTTTATTCTCAAACGGGAAATGCCACTGGGCATAAGGCATAGCACCGGAATCAAACCAAACATCGATCAGGTCGGGTTCGCGGTGCATGGGCTTGCCACTGTCGGATACCAAAATCACTTCATCTACGTAAGGCTTGTGCAAATCCAATATGCCGTCGTGCAAATAATTTTTGTTCACGTCGCCGCCCAAAACTTCACTGGCCTTTTTTATTTCTTCGTTCAGTTCGGTAATAGAACCGATGCATTTTTCCTCGCCGTCCTCGCTGCGCCAGATGGGGAGTGGCGTGCCCCAATAACGGCTGCGGCTCAGGTTCCAGTCCACCATGTTCTCGAGCCAGTTGCCAAAGCGGCCTGTGCCGGTGCTTTCCGGTTTCCAGTTGATTGTTTTGTTCAGTTCCACCATCCGGTCTTTTACCGCCGTGGTACGGATGAACCAGGCATCGAGGGGGTAGTAGAGCACGGGCTTGTCGGTCCGCCAGCAGTGGGGATACGTGTGCTCGTATTTCTCGACGCGGAAGGCGCGGTGTTCTTTTTTGAGTTTCACCGCGATGTCTACGTCGACGTCTTTATAATCCTTATCGTTCTTATAATCTTTGACATACCGGCCGGAGAATTCGCCGACATTGTCGATGAATTTGCCCTGGCGGTCTACCAGCGTGAGGATGCCGATGCCGTCTTTCTTGCCTACGCGGTTGTCGTCCGCGCCAAAAGCGGGTGCGGTGTGCACGATGCCGGTACCGTCTTCAGTGGTGACGAAGTCGCCCAGCAGCACGCGGAAGGGGTCTCCTTCTTCGGGTTGCGCGAAGGGCAGCAGTTGTTCGTAGCGGATATTTTCGAGCTGGCGGCCTTTGCATTCCGCGATCACTTTCCAGGGGATGATCTTGTCTTCCGGCGTCCAGGCGGCGAAGTCTGCGTTTTCGCCTTCGGCTTTGAAGTATTTGCCGGCGAGGTCCTTCGCGACCACTACGTTCACGGGGAGGTGGGTGTAGGGGTTGAAGGTTTTGATGAGCTGATAGGTGATGTTTTCGCCGACGGTGAGCCCGAGGTTGGACGGGAGGGTCCAGGGGGTGGTGGTCCAGGCGAGGAAAAACACTTCCGCTCCTTCGCCGGCGGCGTCGAAGAGGAATTGGGCCTTATCGGAGGGCAATGCTTTGAACATGGCCACGACGGTGGTGTCTTTCACATCTTTATAGGTGCCGGGCTGGTTCAGTTCGTGGGAGCTGAGGCCGGTGCCTGCGGCGGGGGAATACGGCTGGATGGAGACGCTTTTATAGAGCAGGCCTTTTTTATATAGCTGCTGCATGCACCACCAGAGGGATTCGATGTAGTTGTTTTCGAAGGTGATATACGGGCGTTCGAGATCGACCCAATAGCCCATTTTACGGGTGAGGTCTTCCCAACGGTCTTTATACTTCAGTACTTCCTTGCGGCAGGTCTCGTTATATTCGGCGATGGAGATCTTTTTGCCGATGTCTTCCTTGGTGATGCCGAGCGCTTTTTCGACGCCGAGCTCTACGGGAAGGCCGTGGGTGTCCCATCCGCTTTTGCGCTTCACCTGGAAGCCTTTCATGGTTTTATAGCGGCAAACGAGGTCTTTCAGGGCGCGGGAGATCACGTGGTGGATACCAGGGAGGCCGTTGGCGCTGGGAGGGCCTTCATAAAATACGAAGGGGATGGCGCCGTCGCGGTTGGAGACGCTTTTCTCGAAGATCTGGTGCTGTTCCCATTCCTTCCTGATTTCCTGTTCTATCTGCGGTAAATTCAGCTGGTTATATTCCTGATATTTGCTGGCCATATTCAATACCCACCTGGTTGTTGATGAAAGAAAATTAAAATTCTGCGTAGTTACGAAAATAGCCGGAGGATTCAATTTGAGCCTGCCGGCCGGAAAAAATAATGAGATTTTAAAAAACATGACGGAGACATTGGGTAATTTACAATAAACTGTACTTACTTTGCGTTTTTGGCAAGGTTTTGGTACTGAAAGAGAAGACCGTATAACAGAGAAAAACCATATCTTTATGAAAAGAGTATCGTTACTTCTTTGCGTAGCTATCTTCACTTCCAGCATAGCGTTTTCGCAACAGAAATCCACCAAAAAATCCAAGACTACAGCTAAGAAAGTAGAGGCTCCGGCGCCTGTAAAATCAGCATTCGAACAGAATGCCCAATACGCAGGTACAACCGA
>JBQCFV010000095.1:0-4014 GCA_051958695.1 Chitinophaga sp.
CATGCCCATGGAGATGGCGGACACGATCACCACCGACGCGCGGATCACGCGGAGGAGTTGTTTGTCCGTAATATTTTTGAAGAAAGGCCGGATGATGTTTTCACCGAGAACCGTAGCCGGCGCGAGTATCGCGCCGCTGGTGGTGCTCATCACGGCGGAAAGCAGCGCGCCGAAAAACAATACCTGTATAAAAAGATTGCCATGCAGCAGCACCATGTTCGGCAATATCTCTTCCGTGCCCATGACCATCAGTTCGGGGTACAGCTGTTGCGCGCAAAGCACGATCAGCAAAGGAATGGAGCCGATCACGAGATACATCAGCGCGCCGAAGTAAGAGGAATACTGCGCCACCTTTTCGCTTTTGCTGCTCATGAGCCTTTGAAATACGTCCTGCTGCGGAATGGAGCCGAGACCGATGGTGAACCATGCCGCCATGTAATGCAGCCAGCTGTTCCAGTCGTTGTCCGGCAGGAAGCGGAACGTACCTTCCGGCGCTTTTGCTATCACCGCCTGCATGCCGCCCGCTTTTTGCACCACGATGAACGCGATCACCACAATGCCCGCGATGATCATGATGGTCTGTATAAAATCGGTGACGGACACCGACCACATGCCGCCCATGTACGTATACGCCATTACGATGAGCCCGCTGGCGATCATAGCGGTGCTATGCGGCACGCCCATTACGGTATTGATCACGATGCCCATGGCCACTATCTGCGCGGCGATCCAGCCGAAGTAGGAGGGGATCATGAGCAGGGCGGACACGAGTTCCGCCTTCCTCCCGAAACGTTCCCGGAAATAATCGCAAAAGGTAAGCAGGTTGGTGCGGTAGAGTTTGCGTGCATAGAACAACCCCACCAGCAGCAGGCACAACGATGCGCCGAAAGGGTCTTCCATCACCCCGATGAGACCGTGCTGCGCAAATTCGCTGGTAGCGCCGAGCATGGTCTCCGAACCGAACCAGGTGGCGAATATCACGCAGGTGCTGATGCCAAGCGGCAGGCTGCGCCCCGCCACGATGAAGTCTCCCGCGCTTTTTACGCGGCGTGCGGCCCAGCGGCCGATGAGTATGGTAATGAGGAGATAAACGAGTACGAATGCAGTGAGCATTAGCGGTGATTATTTGATGATGCGGAAGCAGTGCCTGAGCAGCTTGCCCTGGAAATCGAAAGGCACGGTTTGCGACGTGATGTTTTTGATGGAAGAAGCGCGGATGGCGGGCTCGTCCAGCTCGAAACGGCGCAGGTTATTGCTGAAATACAGCACGCCGTCTTTTTTCATCGTCAGCAGCACTTTATTCACCAGCTCCACATGATCGCGCTGGATGTCGAGGAAATCTTTCATGCGTTTGCTGTTCGAAAAGGTCGGCGGGTCCAGCACCACGAGGTCATAAGTATTCAGCTTCAGCTCGTCGAGATGCTGCAGCACGTCCGCATGGACGTAATGATGTTTGCCCGCGTCCAGCAAACCGTTCAGCCGCATGTTCTCTTCGGCCCATGCGAGGTAGGTTTTGGAAAGATCGATGGAAGTGACGGAAGCCGCGCCTCCCGCCGCCGCATACACGGAAAAGGAGCCGGTGTAGCAGAACAGGTTGAGCACGTGTTTGTCTTTCGCTTCTTCGCGCACCATGTGCCGCGTGATGCGGTGGTCAAGGAAAAGGCCGCTGTCAAGATAATCGCTGAGGTTGACCTTGAACTTCAGCCCGTCTTCCTGCACGATCAGCTCTTCTTTGGAAAAATCGAGCTTTTCGTACTGGCTTTGGCGGTTCTGCTTGCGCTGGCGGGTGCGGAGGTAAAGATTGCTGCGGGGAACGTTCAGCACTTTGGCGATCACCTGCTGGCTTTGTTCGAGCCATGCGTCGTACGCGTCGTCGTCCAGCTTGTGGTCGCTCTGGTATTCGGCCACGTACACTTTGTCTTCGTACAGTTCGATGATGAGGGGAAATTCAGGCAGGTCCCGGTCGTACAGCCGGAAGCAGGTGATGCCCTGCCGCCTGGCGGTTTTGCGGAGGTGTTTCTCGACTTTGGCGAGCCTGTTCTCGAACATCTGGAACTTGTCTGACATAGGTGCAAATATGCGGTTTTTCGCGCGGTTATGCCAGGGGAGGGAATCAAAAAAAATCCCCGGCGGTCTGCCGGGGACACGAATATATTGAAGCTGTTATCAGCTGAAAATATCCTTCACCTTTTCAAAAAATCCTTTCTCGCTTTTTTCAGGGTTCGGTTTGAAGTTGCCAGACTCCTGCATTTTTTCGAGCATGGATTTTTCTTCGGAAGTAAGCGCCTGCGGCGTCCATACATTCACATGGATCAGCTGATCGCCTTTTTCGTAGCTGTTCACGGAAGGGAAACCTTTGCCTTTGAGACGGAATATTTTTCCGCTCTGCGTGCCCGCCGGCACTTTGATCTTCGCTTTCCCGTCGATGGTGGGCACTTCGAGCGATACGCCGAAAGCCGCGTCGGGGAAGGAGATGTGCAGGTCGTATGCAACGTTCAGCCCGTCGCGCTGCAGCTCGGGATGCGGTTCTTCTTCGATGAGTATGAGCAGGTCGCCCGGTGAGCCGCCTCTTTCGCCGGCGTTGCCTTTGCCGCTCATGCTCAGCTGCATGCCTTCCATTACGCCCGCGGGGATGTCGATATTCACGGTCTCTTCGCCGTACTGCCGGCCTTCGCCTTTACAGGTAGTGCATTTATTGGTGATCACCTGGCCTTCACCGTTGCAGGTGGGGCAGGTGGTAACGGTCTGCATCTGGCCCAGGAAGGTCTGGGTCACTTTGCGCACCTGGCCGGAGCCCTGGCAGGTGGTGCAGGTCTGGAAGGAATTGCGGTCTTTCGCGCCGAGGCCGTCGCAGGTGGTGCAGGTCACGTGTTTTTTGACCTTGATCTTTTTATTGGCGCCTTTGGCGATCTCTTCGTAATTGAGCTTGATCTTCACGCGGAGGTTGCTGCCGCGGGTGCCGCGGCTCCTTCTTCCGACGCCGCCCTGGGAGCGGCCGCCGCCAAAGAAGCTGCCAAAGATGTCTTCGCCGAAAATATCGCCGAAGTTGGAGAAGATGTCCTCCATGTTCATATGACCGCCGCCGTAGCCGCCGCCCCGGCTGCCCATGCCGGCATGCCCGAAGCGGTCGTATTGCGCGCGCTTGTCGGGATCGCTGAGCACTTCATAGGCTTCGGCCGCTTCCTTGAATTTTTCTTCCGCCTCTTTATTGCCCGGGGTGCGGTCGGGGTGGAATTGCATGGCTACCTTGCGGTACGCCTTTTTGATCTCATCCTGCGAGGAGGATTTTGAAACCCCGAGAATTTCGTAATAATCTCTTTTGGTGGACATGTTGATACACTTGAATAGCCCGCTCTGCGTGAGCGGGCTTTGGTAATTATTTTACTGCGTGGGCGCCGTTATTTTCCAACAACAACGCGGGCATGGCGGATGATCTTATCGTTCAGGTAATAACCTTTCTGCAGCACGTCCAGTACTTTGCCCTGCAGGTCTTCCGTGGGGGCGGGTATTTCCGTGATGGCGTCATGAAGGTCCGCGTCAAATTCCTGGTGCAGGCTCTCCATGGGTTTCAGCCCTTTGCTTTGCAGCACGCCGGCCAGCTTGTTGAACACCAGCAGCAGGCCTTCCTTTACGGCGTTCACATCGGTGGCCGTTTCGATCTGCCTGGCGGCCCTTTCGGAATCGTCCAGCACGTCCAGCAAAGCGATGATCACTTCCTTGTTGGCAGTATTTATGAGTTCGATGCGCTCTTTGGCGTTACGTTTTTTATAGTTGTCGAAATCGGCGTTGAGCAGCAGGTACTTTTTACGCAACTCTTCCAGTTCACCGCGCAATTTTTCCGCTTCACCGCCCTCTTCGGGAAGGGCGTCGTTCAAATGGGAGGAACCGCTCTGGTTTTCATCTGCATTGATGTCCATTTCATTTGGCCCGGTCTGCCCATTTGCCTGCATATCTTTGTCTTTTTCTGTCATGATGGTATAAATTATCTGCAAATTTACCACCGTCAATAATTTT
>JBQCFV010000096.1:0-5360 GCA_051958695.1 Chitinophaga sp.
AAAAACGCCTTCATGGCGGCGGTGGTCGGGAAACCGGCCCGTTTGTCCCAGAAACGCGAAAAAACGTCCTGCACGATGTCTTCCGCCTCCTGCGCGTCCGCAACAACAGACGTAGCAAAGAAACAGAGCGCCCTGTAGTGCCGGCTGAATATGGCCCTGAAAGCCTGCTGGTCTCCACGGGCCACTCCCTGCAGCAGTTCCTGCTCGTTATTTAAATTCTCGGACATTCCACGGATTACAGCCTCGCCTGTTATTTAGGTTCGTATTCGGGCTTAAAAATACCAAAAATCACCCGCTTTTGGGAGAAAGTATGCGCATTTCGACCGCCGCAGCATGATAATACCGGTCATCACAATTTTACCCGGGCGCCCGTGCCGTACCCATCGCCTTCAAACCCGCCGCAGATAACGGTATCCCATATACGCAGCATCGCCGCGCATAATTTTTCTGCGTGTGGCCGCTTGCAGTTACCATTGGCGGGAATTACATTTACACGTTTACACCACGATAACAAGACAACTTTTTTATCCCTAAACACTATTAGACATGAAAACGCTCGCCCTTCTTGCGGCCATGGTACTTGCCGCCGCAACCACTTTCGGCAGGGACGTGAACAACCGGAAAGTACAGCTCGCCTTTGAACGCGCCTTCGCCGGGGCCGCCAATGTGAGCTGGTACGAAGTGAAAGATCGCTACATGGCCAAGTTCACGCTCAATGCCCGCAAGATCACCGCTCATTTCGACAAAACCGGCACGCTGATCGCGCTTTCACGCATGATCGACGGCAACGAACTGCCCACGCAGGTAATGACCAGGCTCGCCCGCAAATACGAACACCAGCGCATTCACTGCGTAATGGAGTACGTGGTGGACGGTACTACCAACTACGCGATCACGCTGGAAGGCGATTCGCACTGGACGGTGCTGCATTCCAATCCCGCCGGCGAATTCAGGCAGCTGCAGAAAATACAGAAATCGTAACGCCTTCGCCGGGAAGAGTTTTACAAAAAAGGCTGACCAAAGGTAATGGTCAGCCTTTTTTGTAACTTTAGTTATGCCCCTCCAAACCGCCGGCAACAAATTCTTCGGCTTCCTGCTGCGTCTGCATCCCGTTCACAAAGTGCTGGCCGGGTCGGTTGTTGCGCTCCTCGTTTATTTCCTGGTGCGGGACGCGCATCTCAACCGTCTCGTGCTGTATATGCTGCTCTGGGAAGCGTTCGGCATTACTTACATCCTCATCACCTGGTGCATCTTTTTTACGCGTTCGGTGGAAGACATCCGAAAGCTGGCGCGGGTAGACGACGGCGGGCGGACGTTCGTGTACGGTTTCATCCTCCTGGCGTCGCTCGTCAGCATGGTGACGGTGATGCTGCTGATCCTTTCCAAAGACGCGGGAGAAGCGCCCATGGTCGTTTACCTGCCGGTGGCCGTTGGCGGCATTCTGATCTCATGGTGGCTGGTGCATTCCACGTTTTCCATCCACTACGCCAATCTTTATTACGACGACGATGAGACCGATCCAGCCAAACATGCCGGGGGACTGGATTTCCCGCACACCAAAACACCGGATTATCTCGACTTCGCTTATTTCGCGTTCGTGATCGGCATGACCTTCCAGGTGTCCGACGTGCAGGTGTCTTCCCGCAAAGTGCGGCGGCTGGCGCTGGTACACGGGCTGCTTTCTTTTTTCCTCAACACGTTTGCCGTGGCGCTTACTGTAAACCTTATTGCGGGGATACGGGGGTAAAAAATATCCCGGCCGCCAATGACAGCCGGGATGTTACAATTTATCATCTACTTTACCGATTGTGCAGGGATGGAAATCGGTTTACTTGTTTATCCAACGGTTTGCAGGTGAAACCTGCATTTATTACTTCACCAGCTTGTCCAGCGATTCCTGCGCCAGCGGGTGATAATTTCGTTTGGACTTACCATAAATGCGAAGCGCCATTTTCCTGCCTTCGGGCGTTTTCATCATTTCGGTGTAAAGCGGTGTGAGGAATTTCCGGCGGCCTACTTCGTTGAGGAATTTCTCCATCGCCGGGTAAGCCGGCTCATAACCCGCCGCCACGGCCATCACGAACCATTCGTCCGCCATCTCGCTGTTCCCGGTTTGGGTGAAATGGAAAGCGGCGTCCAGCTCCTTCATTTTTTCTTTTTCAATTCCAGACAGCGCGCGCAGGAAGTACAGCCATTCATGCGAGCTCCAGCCTTCCGTTCGCAATTCTTTGGCGGGCGTGCCGTCTTTGAAACGTTTTACTTCCCCGCTCACTTTGGTGAACCGCTTTTGCGGCGCCCTCGGGCAATTGTCCGGTATGCCGGGGCCGTACACCCAGTCGCTGATCCTGATCTTTGAAGCCAGCGCGGTATCGCCTTTGATGAGGTTGGCGTTGAGATAGTGGAGGAACTGTTCCGTGTTCATCGTTTTGAATGCATGACTGTCGAAATACGTGCGCAGGAAAGTATCCAGCCGCGCGCGGCCCGCCGTTTTTTCGATCATGCTGAGGAAGTGCTCGCCTTTTTCGTAAGCGATATCGGTCAGGCCGTCGTCGGGATTGCGGTTGCGCAGGTTGATCTTAAGCCAGGTGTCTTTGCTGTCTTTGCCCAGCTCTTCCACGGTGCTTTGCAGGTCCTGGTAGCCGAGCTCCCAGAGCATGTCCGCATAATCTTCGCCCTGCATGGCTTCCATGATGCGGCGCTCGAAATACACGGTAAACCCTTCATTCAGCCAGAAGTCTTCCCAGGTGGCGTTCGTTACGAGGTTGCCGCTCCAGCTATGCGCCAGCTCGTGCGCGATGAGCGACACAAGGGAGCGGTCGCCCGCGATGATGGTAGGCGTAGCGAAGGTCAGGCGCGGGTTTTCCATACCTCCCAGCGGGAAGCCCGGCGGCAATACCAGCACATCGTAACGGCCCCAGCGGTATGGCCCGTAGAGCTGCGAGGCGGTGGTCACCATCTTGCCCATGTCCGCCAGTTCCCATGCGGCTTTGTCGAGCATGGCAGGTTCGGTGTATACGCCGGTGATGCTGTCTATCGCTTTGAAGGAAATATCGCCTGCGGCCCGCGCCATGAGGTAGGCCGGTACCGGCTGCTCCATCGAAAAATGATAGACGCCGCTGTCGTTGCGCTGCTGTTCGTTCGTGGCGCTCATGAGGGCCATCAATTCTTTGGGGACCTGTACGGTGGCCGTGTAGGTAAAACGGATGCCTGGCCCGTCCGCGCAGGGTATCCAGCTGCGCGCATAAATGGATTCGGATTGCGTATAAAGGAAGGGTTGCTTTTTGCCCATTGTCTGCGAAGGCTCCAGCCATTGCAGGGCGGTGGCGCCGGGGGAAGTTTTGTACCAGATGCTGACGAGCTTCGCCGAGTCGCTCACCGGGATGTTGAGCCGGCTGCCCAGTACGGGCACGGCTTCGTCCAGCGAGTGCTGTACTTTTTCGCCGTTTACGGTGATGCTGTCGATGGTGAGGCCGTAGGTGTCCAGCTTCAGCACGGGAATGTGCTGCGGGTTGGCGATCTGCCAGGCGGCCACGCCGCTGATCTGCCGGTGTTCGAAATCCACCCTGATATTGAGATCGAGATGGCGGAGGTCGATGCTGTCCGCGTTGGAAAGCGTGTGCAGGTCCTTCACGGGTGTAGCTTCCGCGTCCTGCTTTTGCGCGGGTTGTTGACAGGCGGCTGCGGCCAGCAGTACCCCCGCGAGCATTGCGTATTTCATGAAACAGGTTTTGATAAAGATCGAAGATATTACAAATATGGGGAGGATGAGGGGAAACAGGAAAGGCTGCACAACAGCAGCCTTTCCTGAAAAAATTTCATCCACCCACACCTACCTGATCGGCTCAGGCGTCTTCTCCGGTGATTCCATATAATAGATTCCCTGCTCTTTCAGCAACGGCAAATGTTTCTTCAATCGCTGCTCGAACTGCGGGAAATCACGCTTCTCCGGCGCCGTCCAGGCTGCTTCGGCCAACGCCAGCAATCGCGGGAAAGTCATATAATACGCTCTTTCGGCCGTCCTCACCGTTTCCGTCCACAAATTCGCCTGGATGCCTTCCACCTGCGAGGCTTTACCGGAAACCGAAACCGGCAGCGTGGCAAGCGAGAAGTCGTATACGCGCTGCAGCTGGTTGAACTCGCCTTTCCACCTGCGGCCTACGATATTGGAACTGTCCTGTACAAAGTCAAAATAATATGGCAGCCGCGGACAAAGCACCACGTTGTAACCTTTGTCCAGCGCGTTTTTCAGCTCAGCGGCCTTATCGTGGCGCCACCAGAACACGATGGTTTCTTTTGCGGGCAATTGCGCGGCGGTCACTTCATCCCAGCCCAGCACCTTGCTGTTAAGCTTCAGCAGCGTGTCCGCCATACGTTTGATAAAATAATGCTCCACTTCCAGCAGGCTTTTCAGCCCTTTCGACTGCATCAGCTGCTGCACGGCGGCATCGGTTTTCCAGCTTTCGGAGCCAAAGCTCACTTCATCGCCGCCGATGTGGATCATCTGCGAAGGGAACAGTACGTTCACCTCCTTCAGGATATTGGTGAGGTACTGGTAAGTTTCTTCCTTCCCGGGATTGAACGTGAAATCCGGGTATTTGGCGGAGCCGCCGCCGCTGAATTGCGGGTAGGCTTTATTGGCGGCGGTAGCATGACCGGGCATGTCTATCTCCGGGATCACGGTGATGTGGCGTTCTTTGGCGTATGCAACGATCTCTTTGATCTCGTCCTGCGTATAATATTGCGCGGGCTCGTCGGGGTTGCCGTGCACGCCGATTCCGCCCACGAGCGTGAGACGCGGGTATTGTTTGATCTCGATCCTCCAGCCCGGCTGGTCCGTAAGATGCCAGTGGAAGCGGATGAGCTTGTAAAACGCCATTTCGTCGAGGATCTTTTTTACGACGGCTTTGCCAAAGAACTGGCGCGATTCGTCGAGCATAAAACCTCTCCAGCCAAACAGCGGCTGGTCGGTAATATTCCAGCAGGGCACCTGCGCGGCGGCCTGTTTAGGTTTGGCGGTACGCACCAGCTGCATCAGCGACATGAGGCCGTAAAATATCCCTTCATCGCCGGACGCGCTCACCGTTACCTGCGTACCGGTCATTTGCAGCGTGTAGGCGGCAGGGTTATCGCCTTTCACCCTTTTCAGCAGAATGCCGCTGCCGGGGGATTTGTCCGATATCGCCAGCCTGATGCCGGCGTATTGCAGCAGCTGCTGTTGCAGCATATTCGCGGAGGCCAGCAGCGAAGGCTCGGAAACCGACAACGGCGTTTGGTCGCTGAGGGGGAAAACGGCCTTTACAGGCGTGCTTTGCGAAGGAAGCGGGATGACGGGACAGCTTTGCTGCGCCCGGGAATACAGG
>JBQCFV010000097.1:0-3044 GCA_051958695.1 Chitinophaga sp.
GCAGACAATAAATATAACACCAGCGAGCCGATGAAATACGCGCCGTAGAACGCGAAATCTACGAGCTGGGACTGGATCTGGTTGAGGCCGAAGTGGGCTTTGCAGAAGGGGATGAAGATGCGGTTGGATGCAGCCAGGAACCCCCAGAAGAAGAAGACTAGAATGAGTACGAAAAACGAGGGGTGCGTACCCTGTTTACTTTGCGTGGACATATACCTGGTTATAATTTTGGTAAAATATGGCTCTAAATGTATAATTATTTTTTTGAGAAATGGCCAAAAACCATGGGAAAACCCCATATTTTTTTAATTGCTCAAACGTTTTAGCTAATATATTTATGAAATATGAGAATTGTTGGCTATGTTCGTAAATTCTTGAACAATCAACCTTAGCTACTCATGAGTGATAAAACCGCTACAGTGGCCGCTCCACGCGGCAATTACAAACAGGCGATGTTCATCATCGCGACCCTGTTCTTCATTTTCGGCTTCGTTACCTGGCTGAATTCATTGCTGATACCATTTCTCCAGCAGGTATGCGAATTGTCCGACGTTGTGGCCTACCTGGTGACATTCGCCTTTTACATTTCCTATTTTGTAATGGCCATCCCTTCGTCCTTTATCCTGAAAAAGATCGGCTTTCCCAAAGGCATGTCGCTCGGCCTGCTCACCATGGCCAGTGGTTCGCTGGTCTTCATTCCCGCTACTGAAATGCGCAGCTACCCGCTGTTTCTCGTAGGACTGTTCACCCAGGGCACCGGTCTCGCGCTGCTGCAAACCGCGTCCAATCCCTACGTGACCATCCTCGGCCCCATCGAAAGCGCGGCCAAACGCATCAGCATCATGGGCATCTGCAACAAAGTGGCGGGCATTATCGGCATCCTGCTGCTGGCCAACCTGCTGTTCAGCGATACAAAAGAAATTTCCGAAAAGATCAATACGCTGGCCGACGCCGCTAAAGAAGCAGAGCTGGACCTCCTGGCTTCCCGCCTCGTAATGCCTTATGTGATCATGGCGGTGGTGCTGTTCGTGCTCGCCTTCTTCGTGCTCAAAGCGCATCTTCCCGAAATCACGCAGGACAATGAAACGCCCGCTGAAACCGGCGACGGTCCCGACCAATACGGCAGAACTTCCGTATTCAACATTCCTTACCTGCTGCTGGGCGTGCTTTGCATATTCCTGTACGTGGGCGTGGAAGTGCTGGCTATCGATACCATCCAGAAATACGGCGAATACTCCGGCCTGTCCGGCGATGTGGCCGCTAAAGTGCCCATCTGGTGCCTGGTTGCCTTTGGGGTGGGGTATCTCATCGGTGTGGTGACGGTGCCCAAAATACTCAGCCAGAAAGTGGCGCTGGTGATCTGCTCGCTGCTGGGCATCGTGTTCATTTCCGGGGTGCTACTTACTTCCGGCATCGTGTCCATCGTATTCCTGGTGCTTTGCAGCTTCGCGCACTCGCTGATGTGGCCCGGCATCTGGCCCCTGGCGATCAACAAGCTCGGCAAGTTCACCAAGACCGGCTCCGCCATGCTCGTAATGGGTATTGCCGGCGGCGCCATTCTCCCACTGATATACAGCGGCCTCAGCACCAACCTGGGTGGTAACCTCCGCCTGGCATACGTGATCATGATCCCTTGCTACCTGTACATTCTTTATTTTGCCAGCACGGGTCATAAAAAAGGACTGCCTGCTTAATAATCAATGATCTTCAATACTAAAAATGCTGTCGCTCGTCACCGGGCGGCAGCATTTTTTCTTTTCGGGTGGGAAAAACGGCGCTTTTTTATATTTTTAGGTGTCAAAAGTACCCTTATAAGATGATAGCGACAGCAACCGAGCAGTTTAAAAAGTTATTCCATAAGACACCGATTATCGTTTCTTCTCCCGGCCGCATCAACCTGATCGGCGAGCATACGGATTACAATGAAGGTTTTGTGCTGCCCGCGGCCATCGATAAAAAGATCGTTTACGCCATCGCCCTCAACGGCACGGACACCTGTAATGCCTATGCCATGTTCAGCAACGAAATGGCCTCTTTTTCCCTCGAGAACATCCGTCCTTCAGGGGGATGGGTCAATTACCTGAAAGGCGTGGTATACCAGCTGCAGCAGCGCGGCCTGGAAGTAAAAGGTTTCGATTGCGTGATCACCGGAGATATTCCCATCGGCGCGGGCATGAGCAGCTCCGCCGCGGTAGAGGGCGGGCTGAACGTAGCGCTGGACCATTTATTAGGGTTCAATCTCAGCCGGATGGACATGGCGAAGATCGGCCAGCTGGCCGAGCATACTTTTCCCGGTGTGAAATGCGGCATCATGGACCAGTTTGCCAACCTGCACGGGCAAAAAGACAAGGTGATGCTGCTGGACTGCCGTAACCTGGAGTTCACTTATTTCCCTTTTGAATTTTCAAAAACCTATAAGATCGTGCTGGTGAACTCCATGGTGCACCACTCGCTCGCTTCCTCCGAATACAATGTGCGCCGCGCGCAATGCGAAGAAGGGGTGAAGGTCCTGCAGGAATTTTTCCCCGACATCAACAGCCTGCGCAACCTCACTTCCGCGCAGGTGGAGCAATACAAAGACAAGCTGCCTCCCAAGGTCTACGACCGCTGCCGTTATGTAACGGAAGAGAACGAACGCGTGGAAAAAGCCTGCGCGCACCTGCAGCGCAACGAGCTGAAAGAAGCGGGCGAAATGATGTTCGCTTCCCACGAAGGCCTCAGCAAACTGTACGAAGTATCCTGTCCCGAGCTGGACTTCCTTGCCAAACTGGCCCGTAACCGCCCCGAAGTAGCCGGCGCGCGCATGATGGGCGGCGGTTTTGGCGGTTGTACGATCAACCTCGTGAAAACCGGAGAGGTAGAGGGCTTCACCGCGCATGTGCAGGAACGGTATACATCAGAATATGGGAAAGTGCCGGAAGTGTATGTTACGTCTATCGAGGATGGGACGAGGGTGGTAGGTTGATGGATGGATTCATTCACCGGACATTTCATAAAATACCCTCGTTTGCCAATATAACGATTGCGCAATAGTGGCAGCTGCG
>JBQCFV010000098.1:0-3059 GCA_051958695.1 Chitinophaga sp.
GCGATCGCTTTTAACATCACCGACCCAACCCTCCCGAGCTTCGCCCCACCTTACCTCTGGGTGGGCAAACCCGGCGACCGGTACCCCCACAACGCGACCGTAGGTATCATCTACATGCTGAAGCTCAGCCACATGGTGGACGACAAAATGCACGCCCGTTCTATCGGACCGTACTCTCTCATTACGCAGCAGCCGCTGGGTGGTAAAGCCCAGTTCGGTGGCCAGCGTTTTGGTGAGATGGAGGTTTGGGCACTGGAAGCATACGGCGCGTCCAACATCCTGCAGGAGCTGCTGACGATCAAATCCGATGATATCGTGGGCCGTGCGAAAGCATATGAATCCATCGTAAAAGGAGACAACATCCCGAAAGCCGGTGTGCCTGAATCCTTCAACGTATTGATCCATGAGCTTCGTGGTCTGGGTCTGGACCTGAAATTCGATTGATAATCATATTGCCATATCCCGGCATTGACCGGGATATGGTCCTTTCAATTTTCAGTTCCGGAATTTTAAAGTGAATGTTTACGGAAGGCAAAGAACGGAATACCTGCACCTGCTGTCCAGCTTCACTTACGACATAGAGTTTTCTTTAAAAAACATACAATGGCCATCAAAAAAGAAAATCGTCCTAAATCAAATTTTAGCAGCATCACCATCAGCCTCGCTTCACCGGATACCATCCTGGAGCGTTCTTATGGAGAGGTGTTGAAACCCGAAACCATCAACTACCGTACTTACAAGCCGGAGCGCGATGGTTTGTTCTGCGAAAGGATATTCGGCCCTGTAAAGGACTACGAATGCTATTGCGGAAAATACAAGCGTATCCGTTATAAGGGCATTGTGTGCGACCGTTGTGGTGTGGAAGTTACCGAGAAGAAAGTGCGCCGCGAAAGAATGGGCCACATTCGCCTGGTAGTGCCCGTTGTACATATCTGGTATTTCAAATCATTACCCAATAAAATCGGTTACCTGCTCGGTATGAGCTCCAAAAAGCTGGAAACGATCGTGTACTATGAAAGGTACGTGATCATTCAGAGCGGGGTGAAACAGGAGAAAGGACTGAACTACGGCGATCTGCTCACGGAAGAAGAATACCTGGACATCCTGGATACCCTTCCGAAAGACAACCAGATACTGCCCGACGAAGACCCGAACAAATTCATCGCCAAAATGGGCGCTGAAGCGGTAGAAATGATGCTGGCGCGGATCGACCTCGACGGCCTTTCCTACCAGCTGCGCAACCAGGCGGCTACCGAAACTTCCCAGCAGCGTAAAGCCGAAGCGCTGAAACGCCTTAGCGTAGTGGAAGCGTTCCGCGACGCCAACGGCCGTGTTGACAACCGTCCCGAATGGATGGTGATGCAATACATCCCCGTGGTACCGCCGGAGCTTCGCCCGCTCGTTCCCCTGGACGGCGGCCGTTTCGCGTCTTCCGACCTCAACGACCTCTACCGCCGCGTGATCATCCGCAACAACCGTCTCAAACGCCTGATCGAGATCAAGGCGCCTGAGGTGATCCTGCGTAACGAAAAACGTATGCTGCAGGAAGCCGTGGATTCCCTGTTCGACAACTCCAGGAAATCCAACGCGGTGAAAGCAGAAGGCGGCCGTGCGCTGAAATCGCTCTCCGACGTGCTGAAAGGCAAACAGGGCCGTTTCCGTAAGAACCTGCTCGGTAAACGCGTGGACTACTCCGGCCGTTCCGTGATCGTGGTAGGCCCCGAGCTGAAGCTGCACGAATGCGGCCTGCCGAAAGACATGGCTGCGGAACTGTTCAAACCGTTCATCATCCGCAAGCTCATCGAAAGAGGCATCGTAAAAACAGTAAAATCGGCTAAAAAGCTCGTAGATAGAAAAGAAGCAGTGGTGTGGGACATCCTGGAAAACGTACTGAAAGGTCATCCCGTGATGCTCAACCGCGCCCCGACGCTGCACCGTCTCTCCATCCAGGCATTCCAGCCGAAGCTGGTGGAAGGTAAAGCGATCCAGCTGCACCCGCTCGTGTGCTCCGCGTTCAACGCCGACTTCGACGGTGACCAGATGGCGGTGCACGTGCCTTTGAGCAACGCCGCGATCCTGGAAGCGCAGCTGCTGATGCTTTCTTCGCACAACATTCTCAACCCGCAGAACGGTACGCCGATCACCCTGCCTTCGCAGGACATGGTACTCGGTCTCTACTACATTTCCAAGGGTAAAAAATCCGTTGGCGACGAGATCGTAAAAGGCGAAGGCAAAGCCTTCTACTCCGCGGAAGAGGTGCTCATCGCGCACAACGAAGGCCGTGTGGACCTGCACGCACATATCAAGGTGAAAGCCGATGTGCGTAAAGCCGACGGAACGCTTGAGCGCAAACTGATCGAAACTACCGTGGGCCGCGTGATCTTCAACCAGTTCGTTCCCAAAGAAGCAGGTTATGTAAATGCCCTGCTCACCAAGAAATCACTGCGCGAGATCATCGGCGACATCATTAAAGCGACCGACATTCCGAAAACCGCGAAATTCCTGGACGACATCAAGCAGCTTGGTTTCCGTACAGCGTTCCGTGGCGGTCTGTCCTTCAATATCAACGACCTGATCATCCCCGACGCCAAACAGCTCATGATCGACGGAGCCGCCGGCGAAGTGGACGAGGTGTGGGATAACTACAACATGGGTCTGATCACCAACAACGAACGTTACAACCAGATCATCGACATCTGGAGCCGCGTGGACACGAAAGTGACCGAAACGCTGATCCGCGAGCTGGCTACGGACAAACAAGGGTTCAACTCAGTATACATGATGCTTGACTCCGGCGCCCGTGGTTCCAAACAGCAGATCAAGCAGCTGGCTGGTTTGAGGGGATTGATGGCGAAACCGCGCAAAAGCGGTTCCACCGGTTCCGAGATCATCGAGAACCCGATCCTTTCCAACTTCAAGGATGGCCTGAACGTATTGGAGTACTTCATCTCCACGCACGGTGCGCGTAAAGGTCTGGCGGACACGGCGTTGAAGACCGCGAACTCGGGCTATCTCACGCGGCGTCTGGTCGACGTCACGCAGGATCTGGTAGTGACCGA
>JBQCFV010000099.1:0-6182 GCA_051958695.1 Chitinophaga sp.
ACGAACCCTGCTTATCAATAAAAAAATATGAAAAAATTAACCGGCTTTTTCTTTGTCGCTGCCATCTGCTGGATGGCGCAGCCCGCATGGGCCCAAACTTCCCTGAAAGTGTTAAGCTACAACATCCTGGAAGGCATGGTAAAAGATACTACCAAAGGCAAGATCCATTTCGTGGAATGGGTGAAAGCGCTCGATCCCGATGTGGTGGCGCTGCAGGAATGCAATAAGTTCACGCAGAAAACACTGGAAGCGCTGGCGCTTTCATGGGGCCACCCTTACGCTGTTATCGTAAAGGAGAACGGTTATCCCACGGGGCTTACTTCCCGGTACCCTATCGCGAACATCCGCAAGGTGAACGAAAGCATGACCCATGGTTTTATTATGGCGCGGATAGCGCAGTACAATTTTGTTGTGCTGCACCTCAACCCGCACAAGTATCCCAAGAGAAGGGCTGAAATAGCGCAGGTGCTGAAAAATATCGAGCTGGAAAAAGATAAAAAGAACTGGCTGATCATGGGCGATTTCAATTCCGTATCGCCGTTGGACAAAGAACGGCTTGCCAAAGGCGGTTACCTCGAAAGAGCGAAGGCCGCGGCCGCAAAAAGGCCCGTGCTGGAGAACCTGGTGGACGGCAAAGAAATAGACTTTAACGTGCAGCAGCAGATACTCTCGGCAGGCTTTACCGATGCCGGGCTTACATGGGACGAGCGGCAGGCCGCGCAGAGCGGTAAAAGCGCTATCGCGACCAATTCGCGGATAGATTACATCTACCTGAGCAAAGACCTGGCGAAGAAAATAATCACCTGCCATTTCATTTATGACGATTTCACGGCTGTATCCTCTGATCACAAGCCCATCTTACTGGAATTAAAAAAATAACGGGATGAAACGATCGTTCTTATATCTCGCGGTGTGCTGGATGGCCATATTCTTGCTGTCCGCCTGCCGCAAAACGGAAGATTATAAATTCAGCACCGGCCTTGCCATCGACAGCCGCATCGTACGTCTTGGCGCCAATGCGGATACCACGCAGATCATCGTATATGCTGACGGCGAGTGGAGCGTGGAGCCGGAAGAAAAAACGGACTGGATGAGCCTGCAATCCGATGCCGGTAACGGGAAAGGCAGCGTGCTGGCAGAAGTGACGGACAACAACGGGCAGCTGCCCCGCGCCGTAAAGCTGATCGTGCGCGCCGGCGGCAAAACGGACACCATTTCCCTGCAGCAAAGCGGTCTCGTACCAAAAATCGCGATAGCGGATACGACGCTTCAAAGCATTGCCAATGGCGGCGCTTTAAAGACCGCCATCAGCACCAATGTGCCGCTGGAGAAAATGACCGTCGGTTTCCGGTACGAAGATGCAGCGCAAAGCAACTGGCTAAAAGACGTAAGCATCACCGATGGTTACCTGTTCGTAAAAGCGGATTCCAATAAATCCCCCAACGCCCGCGCCTGCATGCTCAGCCTCAGCTATCTCGACGCCCTGGGCGCCACCACCGCCGATTCCGTGAGGATCGTGCAGCATCCGGGCATGAGCTTCGACGGCGCCATGCTGAAAGATCTCGCGTACATCAAAAGCCTCCCTTCGGGAACAGTCACGGAAAACATTTATATAGAGGGCGTAGTGATCAGCGACAAAGGGCATCCGAACATCGCTAAAAACCTCAACAAAACAAGCAATAAACATACGCTCGACAAAACGGAGAACGCCATTGCCGTATACGTGCAAAGCATGGACGGCACAACGGGTCTCTACCTGAAAATGAAAACCGCGGGCGACAATATCTTCAGCTTCAACGATCATGTGAAGATCTGGCTGGGCAACGCCACCATCACGCAGCTCAGCAACCCCGGCCGCGCCGTGGTCAGCGGAGTGGAAGCCACCTGGATCATGCAGAAAGAAAGCAGCTCCGCCACGCTTCAGCCCCGCGAAAAATATATCGGCGAGCTTACGGATAACGACCTGTACACCTACGTGAAGCTCAAGGACGTGGAAATTTCCGTTCCCTCCGGCGCCTTCACCAATATCAACGAAGGGTACACCGCCCGCCTGGACTGCTACCCCACGCACATCCGCGATATACAGGGCAACAGCCTGTACATGCTCACCAACCTCGACGTGCCTTACCGCCGCGACGGCATGCAGGTACCACAAGGCTCCGGCACTATTGCCGGCGTGCTGGTGAGCGAAACCATGGACCGTTTTGGCGGCGATATCGGCCAATACGCCATCCGCCACCTGAAGCGGGAGGACATTGCGCTGCAGCAGGAAAGAAGCAGCGGCTTCTCGAACGTGCTGGTGGAATGGAGCCGGTTCAAAAAAGAATTTGCCGCCACGCCTACAACAACGCAAAACCCGCTTACGCCGGACGTGGGCGAGGGCCTGATGTTCCAAAGCGCGCAAACGCCGCTGAACTTTACCAGCACCGGCATCTACGCCACCTCCGACTATAATGGCCTGCTGCCAGACCCCACGGGTACAAAAGGGGCAGTTTCCAACGGGGCCTGGGCTTCCAAAAACTGGTGGAACACCGCCGGGAACAGCGGTGAATACTGGGGGATCAACATATCCACCGCAGGCATCAGCACCCCGATTTCCCTGCAGCTGGAAGGCAACTCCGATATCGGCGGGCCGCGCAACTTCGTGGTGGAATGGTCGGCGGACAACAGCACCTTCAACACCGTGGGCGAGTTCACTTTCCAGGATATCGCCAACTGGTCGAACACGCTGCTGACGCAGGTGCCGGCGTACAAAACGGTGAACTTCAACTTCCCGCCGGCCGCCAGCGGGCTGCCGAACCTTTACATCCGCGTAAGGGTGGCCGATAAAACGGCGGGCACCACCACCAGCCCCACGGGCGGTACGGTGAGCGCCTCCAAGGCAAGCAGGCTGGCGCATGTGTCCGTCAAGTACAACAAGTAAAAAGAAAACCACCCATTACGGTGACCGTATATTGCTGAAGGGGCCGGCCAAAAAAAGGCCGGCCCTCTTCTTTTCGGAAGAGGGCCGGCTTGCAGTTTCGTATTGGACAGCAAAGGCTGTTAGAACCTTTTGCTAACGGCGTCCCAGTTTACCACGTTCCAGAAAGCGGCGAGGTAGTCCGCGCGGCGGTTCTGGTATTTGAGGTAATAAGCGTGTTCCCAAACGTCCACGCCGAGAAGGGGAGTGCCTTTCACTTCGGCAACGTCCATCAGGGGATTGTCCTGGTTGGGGGTGGAAGTAACTTCCAGTTTGCCGTCTTTCACGATCAGCCATGCCCAGCCTGAACCGAAGCGGGTGGCGCCGGCGGCGTTGAATTTTTCTTTAAAGGCGTCGAAAGAGCCGAAAGCGCTGTTGATAGCGTCCGCCAGCTTGCCGGTGGGCGCGCCGCCTGCATTGGGGGCAAGGCTGGTCCAGAAGAAAGAGTGGTTCCAGTGACCGCCGCCGTTGTTGCGCACTGCGGGGCTGATAGCGCCTGCGTTGGCCACCAGTTCTTCCAGTGATTTATTTTCGTTTGCGGTGCCGGCGATCGCCTTGTTCAGGTTGTCCACATAAGCCTGGTGATGCTTGCCGTGATGGATCTCCATGGTCTGTTTGTCGAAGTGCGGTTCAAGCGCATCGGAAGCATACGGCAATGCGGGAAGAGTAAAAGCCATAATTCAATTTTTATGGGTTAAGAATTGTATTTTGATTAGAGCACCAAATTTACTGCCTAATAGGGGAATTGTCAAACCCTTTCTGCGGCCCGCCGGCTGTTAACGCCGTTTGGATATATGGCTTTTTCTTTTATATTTACATAAAGGTGTTATAACCTTTGTTTCGTATTTATTTATATTCGTATAGTATTCATCGTTAGTTTTCACTATTGTTTGTTTAAAACATTCATAATGCAGGACATGGGCACAGAAAAACGCGACTCTCATGATGCGCTTGTATCGGAGAATGCGCAGCTGAGGAGCCGGCTTGAACATTTGGAGGCCATTATCGACAAGGTTCCCGCAATGTTATACACGTCCAACAACTCCAGAAAGGCTATCAACTGGTGCAATAGCCGGTTAACCGAAACCCTTGGCTATTCGCGGGAAGAGGTCGTTACCCTCGGCGTCGAGTTCTTCAGGCAGGTAACCCACCCCGAAGACGCCGGCATTCTCTCTATTTCGCAGCAATCGTTCCGGGAAAAAAAAGGCATGTTCGGCGGCGTGATGCGCGTGCGCAGGCGCGGGAGCGCCGAATGGTTCTGGGTGGTAGGGCTTGGCCTGCCTTTCACGTTCGATCCCCACGGCAATGTGGTGGACGTGATCTGCGTATTCCTCGACTTTTCCCACGCGATAGACACCGGCAGCCAGATCAGCGAAGCCCTGCGCGTAGTGCTGCGCCGCAGTAACGAAGACGTGCTCAACAAGCTCACCGCCCGCGAAAAAGACATCTTCATACTGGCCGCCAGGGGCCACAACAATAAAGAGATCGCGGAGAAGCTCAACCTCAGCAGGTATACCATCGAAACGCATAGAAAGAACATCCGCCTGAAGCTCAAAGTCAGGAATACCCCGGAACTGGTGGCGCTCGCCAAACAGATTGGTTTACAATAAACCGTATTTATTACGTTTTTTCCGCATATTGATTATCAGGATACATGTGCGCATTTTCTAATTTGTAAAATCGCTACAACGCTTGTGTGATCGGCGATTCCGCGGAAAAAATACCCAAGCTTGGGTATTTTCCGGCGTCCCAAACTCCAGTAATTTAGTAGCCTCAATAAAGAACGGAGTTCATTTGGATAGTTTTTTGAGGTAATACTTATCACTATGATAACCGAAGACAAGGCTTACGATATACTGGCGCTGGATCAATCCGCCACACCCGAAGAAATACTTGCCAGGTATCAAGCATTAAAGGACCAGTACAAGAAAATCAAAGAAGAGACGGAGGACCTGAAGACCCAATTGGCCTATCAATTGAAACAGATTGAGCTGGACGATGTTTTCATTTTCTTCCGGAACTCCCAAAAGATATAACACACGGTTCATCCATTGTTTGTTAACCGCCAAAGCCTTGCGATCCGGTCTTTGCATCCGCAGGTTTGGAAACCCGTCTGACAGTAAATTAATGGCTGTAGTGAGGGAATTTGATTACATTTATAATTCAAATCCTTTACACTATGGGTAACGTTTTTTTGTATGTAATTATCGCGCTTATTGTTCTCATCCTGCTGTCGTCTTTCGTGACCATCCAGCAGGGGACCGTCGGCGTTACCACCATCTTCGGCAAATACAACCGCATTCTTTTCCCCGGTCTGAATTTCAAGATCCCCCTCATCGAACGGGTGTTCAAACGCATCTCCATCCAGAACCGCTCCGTGGAACTGGAATTCCAGGCCATTACGATCGACCAGGCCAATGTGTATTTCAAGGCCATGCTGCTTTATTCCACTTTCAACCAGGAAGAAGAGACCATCAAGAACGTGGCTTTCAAGTTCATGGACGAACGCAGCTTCATGCAGGCGCTCATCCGCACCATCGAAGGTTCCATCAGGGGCTTCGTGGCCACCAAACGCCAGTCTGAAGTGCTCGGCCTCCGCAAGGACATTACCGAGCACGTAAAAGAGCAGATCGATCTTACGCTGGAGCAATGGGGCTTTCACCTGCAGGACCTCCAGCTGAACGATATTACTTTCGACGATGCCATCATGCGCTCCATGGCGCAGGTGGTGGCTTCCAACAACCTGAAGGCCGCCGCGGAAAACGAAGGCCAGGCTTTGCTGATCACCAAAACGAAAGCCGCCGAAGCGGAAGGCAACGCCATCAAGATCGCCGCCGAAGCGGAAAGGCTGGCCGCGCAGCTGCGGGGCCGTGGTGTGGCGCTGTTCCGCGAAGAGGTAGCCAAAGGCATGACGACGGCCGCCAAAGAAATGCAGCAGGCCAATCTCGATACTTCCGTGATCCTGTTCAGCATGTGGGTGGAAGGCATCAAACATTTTTCGGAGAACTCCAAAGGCAACGTTATTTTCCTCGACGGCTCGTCCGAAGGCATGGAAAAATCGATGAAGCAGCTCATGGGCCTGCACAAGCTGATGGAGCCGCAGAATCAGGCGGGAGCATAAGTTTTGCCATACATAACAAGGCTGTACCGCGTGATGTGGTACAGCCTTTTTTTGTGCCTTTTGTTATGTTTTTCTTCTCGCCTGGAAGAACGCTTTCACCAG
>JBQCFV010000100.1:0-2160 GCA_051958695.1 Chitinophaga sp.
TACGCCCGCTACAAACGCCTCAAAGGGTTTAACGTGCTGCACCCGATGGGGTACGACGCGTTCGGCCTTCCCGCCGAGCAGTACGCCCTTGAAACCGGGCAGCATCCCGCGGTGACCACGGAAGCCAATATCCGATCATTCCGCAGCCAGCTGGACAATATCGGTTTCTGTTTCGACTGGGAACGCGCGTTCCGTACGAGCGACCCTTCCTATTACAAATGGACGCAATACATTTTTCTACAGCTGTTCAACAGCTGGTATAACCGCCATGCGAACAAAGCCGAGCCCATCGAAACGCTCGTGCGCATCTTTGAGGCCGACGGCAACGCGCATCACGAATGCCCGGGCGACCGCCTCATCCGCTTCAGCGCCGACGAATGGAACCAGTATTCCTACGAGCGGCAGCAGGAGATACTGATGGAATACCGCCTGGCGTACCTCGCGTATGCGGAGGTGAACTGGTGCCCCGCGCTGGGCACGGTGCTGGCGAACGACGAGGTGGTGAACGGCGTGAGCGAACGCGGCGGGCACCCCGTGATCAAGAAAAAAATGCGGCAATGGTTCCTGCGTATCACCGAGTACGCGGACCGGCTGCTGGAAGGGCTTGAAAAAGTGTCGTTCAGCGAGGCCATGAAAGACATGCAGCGCAACTGGATCGGCAAGAGCCAGGGCGCGGAGATCAAGTTCAACATCGCCGGTTCCCTCGAAAACATCGTGGTATATACTACCCGGCCCGACACGATCTTTGGCGTTGACTTTATGGTGATAGCGCCCGAACACGAGCTGGTGGAACGCATCACTACTCCCGGACAACTCGAGGCCATCAACGCTTATAAAGAATACGTGCAAAGCCGTTCCGAACGCGAACGCATGGCCGAGGTGAAACAGATCACCGGCTGCTTTACCGGCGCTTACGCGGTAAACCCGTTCGACGGCCGGAAGATCCCCGTATGGACGTCCGAATACGTGCTGGCCGGTTACGGCACCGGCGCTATCATGGCCGTGCCTTGCGGCGACCAGCGCGACTTCAGCTTTGCGAATCATTTCAACATCCCCATCACCAATATCCTCGGGCCTGCTTTCAACGGCGAGGAAGCCAATCCTACCAAGGAAGGCAAGCTGTACAACAGCGATTTCATTACCGGCGTGGAAATGAAAGAGGCCATGAGCCTGGTGATCGATAAAATTGAAAGCCTTGGCATCGGCAAGCGCCAGATCAATTTCCGCATGCGCGACGCGGGTTTCAGCCGCCAGCGTTACTGGGGCGAGCCCTTCCCGATCGTGTACCGCAACGGTGTTCCTGAAGCGCTGCCGGAAAACGAGCTGCCGCTGGAGCTGCCGCACGTGGAGAATTACCGTCCCGGCGAAGAAGGCGAAGGCCCGCTGGCGAATGTGACGGACTGGGTGAACCTGCCTGCTCCCGCGGGCACGTCGCTGCGCCGCGAAACCAATCCCATGCCCGGTTACGCCGGCAGCAGCTGGTATTTCCTCCGTTATATGGACCCGCATAACGACACCACGTTCTGCGACCGGAAAATATCCGACTACTGGGGCCAGGTAGATCTTTACATCGGCGGCACCGAACATGCCGTAGGGCACCTGCTCTATTCGCGCATGTGGACGAAAGCCTTGTACGACCTGGGTTTTATCGGTTTTGACGAGCCGTACAAAAAACTGGTGAACCAGGGCATGATCACCGGCAGCAGCAGGCTGGTGTACCGCGTACGGGGAACGAACCAGTATGTGTCCGCCGGTCTCAAAGACCAGTACGATACCGACGAGCTGCACGTGGACGTGAACATCGTGGACGGGCTTGAACTCGACACCAAAGCCTTCCGCGAGTGGCGCACCGATTATGCCACTGCGCAGTTTATCCTCGAAGACGGAAAATACATTTGCGGCACGCTCTCCGAAAAGATGAGCAAAAGCAAGTTCAACACGGTAAACCCCGATATGCTCGTCGAGAAGTTCGGCGCGGATACTTTCAGGATGTACGAAATGTTCCTGGGTCCCGTGGAGCAAAGCAAACCCTGGGAGACCAAAGGCATTGAAGGCGTGCACCGCTTCCTCAAAAAATTCTGGCGCCTGGTCATGGACGAGCAGAAGGGCCTGATCGTCAAGGCCGGCGAGCCCACTGCCGACGAGCTGAAAACCCTGCAC
>JBQCFV010000101.1:0-4566 GCA_051958695.1 Chitinophaga sp.
GATGCCGTATTTATCGGAGATGGAAGCGAGAAAATCGTATACTTCCTTGTTGGTGTCGATAGCGGTGGCGAGATCCTGCGCTGCGCCCGTTTTCGCCTGGATGAGGTGATCGCAGTGAACGGTGGAGGGCACGGCTACGGAAGAACGGCCGCAGGTCATGAATTGCAGCAGGGCCATCTGCGCGGTAGCGTCCTGCATGGCCACACGGTCCGGCGCAAATTCCACGTAGGATTTGCCTCTTTCGAACGAAGTGGTGGCGGGGGCATACAGGTGAGCATATAAGATCTTTTCAGCCAGTGTAAGCGGGCGACCTAAGAGTTTGCGGGTAGCTTCCACTTTACCCGGCAGTGCCGCATACAATTTTTTAATCATGTCAATATCAAACACCATGGAAATAAATAATTTAAGAACTATTACGTTAAAAATTGCACGGCGAAGTTAATCATTTTCGTAAAGTTTTTAAAGTTAAGCCTGAGCCACAAAGGGTAGATTTGTTTTGCTATTTTGCCAGAATTGGAATAAATTTGATATATGAAGAAGGGTATTGTATGCCCGACGGACAAATTTTATTGACCGATATGAACAAGATCAAAGACTTTGTAGAATGGAAGGCCTTTGGTGTTTGTGCGGCCCTCGGTAACAAGCTGGGGATCGCCACCTCCAGGATCAGGCTATTCTTTATTTATGCCACTTTTCTCACGATGGGTTCCCCGCTGATCGTGTATATGATCCTCGCTTTCTGGATGAACATCAAAAATTATATCATGAACGCCCGCCGCAACCCGGCCCGCTATCTTTAATTCCTCTCCCCAAATTTTTTTTAACACCCCGTTAAACTTTCCCTGACGGTTGGCATCTAACAGCTGTATAATGTTTCACATTGTGCTAACCATAACTAAGTATATGACATCGAGAATGAAAAACCTGGCCCTGGGCACGCTTGTGCTCGGCAGCCTCGCAGTACTTTCTTCCTGCGACACGAACGGGAGCGAAGGCTCCGAAACAGCCCGACTGCAGATCGCATTGACCGACGATCCCGGCGACTACAAGGAAGTATGGATCGACGTAAAAGAGATCCGCTTCAACGTATCCGACGCCGACGACCAGAACTGGGCCCCGCTGCCCGGCGTGCAGGCCGGCATGTACAACCTGCTGGACCTTGTGAACGATAAGGACACGCTGCTGGCGGACGCAGAAATCCCGTCCGGTAAGCTCAGCCAGATACGGCTGGTACTGGGGGACAACAATTACATCATCACCAACACGGGTGAAAAGCTGATGCTCACAACGCCCAGCGCCCAGCAGTCTGGTCTGAAGCTGAACATTCACCAGCCGGTGATAAGCGGCATCATCAACAAGCTCACGCTCGACTTTGACGTGGCGCGCTCTATCGTAGAGGCCGGCAACAGCGGCAAATACATCCTGAAACCGGTGATACGCACCGTGTTAACGGCGGTTGGCGGCAACATTAAAGGATTCGTGCTGCCCGATACCGTGCAAACGGCGGTGCTGGCCATCAGCGGAACGGATACCGTTGCCAGCACCTATACTTCCGCGGGCGGTTATTCTATCCGCGGGATAGACGCAGGCACTTATTCGCTGCATTACATTCCTGTAGATACGTTGTTCAAGAAATTTGTGAAAGACGGTGTGACCGTTGCCCTCGGACAGGTGACTACGGTCGATACCGTACGTTTACAAAAGTGAGAGAGAAGCGCCCGGTAGGAAAAAAAGCCGCCCCGAGATCCGGGGCGGCTTTTGTATGTTTTTATTCGAGATGAAAGAGCGTCATGCCCTGGTAATGATTTTGCAGTTCGTGTACCATCAGGCTGCCGGCGATGTTGCGGGTTTCGTCGCGATAATGGAGCACGGTATGCGGGTCCGTGCCGTCCTGCAGCACAACGGTAAAAGGGCCTCTCACCCATGCCTGGCCGTTCCCGTTCACCGGCGGCTCTTCCGCTTTTTTGAATTTGAGCTTCACCAGCTGCTCTTCGGTAAGCGGGATGGGGAAAAGGTCTTCCGGGGTGTACCAGTTTTCCTGGTCCGCCTGGTTCAATACACAAGCCTGGTTCGCCGGAATATCGAGTCCCAGCACCTTGCCTTCGGACAATTGTTCTTCAAACTTTGCCAATACGATATCACCTGCTTTTAATTGGTGCAAATTAATCATGGTGCTATGTTTTTGTGTAACATGAATTTACTGGAAATCCGCAACATTTAAAAGCAAAAAAGGCAGAACCACCGGTGGCCCTGCCTTGTTATGAAAGATCGTTCGTTTTAATGTTTCACGACCACTTCGCGGATGCGTACAAGCTCTTCCAGCAAGGGTTCCAGCAGATCGAGCCGGAGCATGTTGGCGCCGTCGGATTTTGCGCAGGAAGGGTCGGGATGGGTTTCGATGAACAGCCCGTCCGCGCCGGTGGCGATCGCCGCTTTGGCGATGGTGCCGATCATTTTCGGGTTGCCGCCGGTAACGCCGCCCGGCTGGTTGGGCTGCTGCAATGAATGCGTGCAGTCCATCACTACGGGCACGCCGTGGCCTTTCATCACGGGGATGTTGCGGTAATCCACCACCAGGTCCTGGTAACCGAAAGTAGTGCCTCTTTCGGTGAGCAGCACATGCTGGTTGCCTGCCTGCTGTATCTTTTCCACCGCGAATTTCATGGATTCGCCGCTGAGGAACTGTCCTTTCTTGACATTGACGAATTTGCCCGTATCGGCCGCCGCCTGCAGGATGTCCGTTTGCCGGCAGAGAAACGCGGGAATCTGCAGCACGTCCACAAAAGCGGCCGCCATAGCGGCTTCTGCGGCAGAGTGAATGTCGGAAGTAACGGGGAGGTTGAAAGTCTGCCCGACCTTTTGCAGCAGGTCGAGCCCTTCCACATCGCCGATGCCGGTGACAGAATTGATGCTCGTTCGGTTCGCTTTCCGGTACGATGCCTTGAACACGTAAGGGATGCCCAGCCTTTTGCAGATGGCGGACACTTTTTCCGCCACACCCATCACCAATGCCTCGTCTTCGATCACGCAGGGACCTGCGATCAGGAAGAAGTTTTCAGGATTGTGCTGTTCTTTGAACAATGCTTTTAATGTCTTCATTATAATTATTTGATCTTTTTATTGGTAAAAACGGACCGCTCCGCGGTTTTTCATGGCGCAAAATTAGCTTATTTCCGGTTAAGGCTGATGGGCAGGTTACGAATCGCAACACCGGCGGCTGCAATTTGTTATTGTATTGTCATTGTTTGTAAGGGCGATTCCGGTAATATTGCCGGTTGAAACTAAATTTGGGCACAAATCGATAGAACCTCCCATATGAAAAAAGATAAGATACTGGTAGTTGGCGCATGCGGACAGATCGGCGTGGAACTGACGCTGGCCCTGCGTAAAATGTACGGCGACAACAACGTGATCGCGTCGGACCTCCGCGAAGAGCATGAATTGCTGAAAGGCACCGGTCCTTATGTATCCCTCGACGTGATGAACAAAGAAATGCTGCACGTGCTCGTGATCCGTCACAACATCACCCAGGTCTATCTGCTGGCCGCCATCCTCAGCGCTACCGGCGAAAAGAACCCGCTGCTGGCATGGCACATCAATATGGCGAGCCTGCTCAACGTGCTCGACATCGCCAAGGAAGAAGGGCTGGACAAAGTTTACTGGCCGAGCTCCATCGCGGTATTCGGCGCCAACAGCCCCAAGGAGGAAACGCCGCAGCACACCATCATCGAACCCGGCACCATTTACGGCATCAGCAAATTCGCCGGCGAACGCTGGTGCGAATATTACAACACCCGCTACGGCATCGACGTACGCAGCCTGCGCTACCCCGGCCTTATCAGCTACAAATCGGCGCCGGGCGGCGGCACCACCGACTACGCCGTGGAGATCTACCACGACGCGCTCGACGAAGGCTCCTATAAATGTTTCCTGAAAGAAGACACCTATCTTCCCATGATGTATATGCCCGATGCCATCCGCGCCACCATCGAGCTGATGGAGGCAGACAGCGCGCGCATCAAGGTACGTTCCGCCTACAACCTCTCCGGCATGAGCTTCTCCCCGAAGGAGATCGCCGCCGCCATCAAAGAGCACATTCCTACGTTCACCGTGAGCTACGAACCGGATTACCGCCAGCAGATCGCCGACGGCTGGCCGCAAAGCATTGACGACGAACTGGCTGCGAACGACTGGGGCTGGAAACCCGAATTTGATCTTCCTAAAATGACAATTGATATGCTGAAGAATCTGAAATTGCAGAAGGGGATGTAGTTTGAAGAGAATAATTTTTTGCGGAAGCCTTCCTTCGGGGAGGCTTTTTTTGGTATGAAATATATGATAATAATTATGTATATTTACATCCATATCCCTATGAAACCCATGAGAAAAACCACTATCCTCTGTCTGCTGGCGTGGTGGGCCTTTCCCGCAAGCGCGCAGTTCACCACCGTGGCCGAGAGCCCCGCGTTCCGCGAGCCGGAAAACGGTTCGGCCCGCATTCTTCAGCTGAAGAACGGCAACACGCTTTTCCTGCACTATACCAGCCGCGACGGCCTCGCCATCCAA
>JBQCFV010000102.1:0-6463 GCA_051958695.1 Chitinophaga sp.
ACATCATTATCCGCGCCGCTTTCACCGAATTTGGCAATATGGCGAAGGCGCTGGAAGAAAAAGGGCTGAACGTGATCACCGCGGAGCTGAAGCGCATACCCGCCACCACGGTAGAGCTGAACGAAGAGCAGGCAAAAGAGGTGCTGGAGCTGATCGACCGCCTGGAGCAGGATGAAGACGTGCAGCAGGTGTTCCACAATTTGAAATGATTTTCCTTTCGGATAGAAATGAAGCAGGGCTGTATCGTTGATGCAGCCCTGTTTTTTTATTACCTCTTCATTGCTGGAATACGGATGCCGGGTTGATGCGGCCCTGGTTTTTATTATCTCTTCATCTCCGGAATACGGATGCCGAGTTGATGCGTCCTGTTTTTTTATTTACCTCTTCATTGCTGGAATACGAATTCTTCCAGGAGGCCGGTTCGAATGGAGCCCTGTTTTTTATATTTACCTCTTCATTGCTGGAATATGAATCCTTCCAGGAGGCCGGGCCGATGTGGCCATGTTTTTTTATCCCCCCTTCACCATATTCACCGGTTTCCCATCCAGAAATGCTTTAATATTCGACACCACCTTCTCCATAAGACGGCTGCGGGCTTCTTTGGTGGCCCATGCGATATGCGGGGTGATGATGCAGTTTTTGGCGGTAAAAAGCGGGTTGTCCGCCGCGGGCGGTTCTACCGACAGCACGTCCAGCCCGGCGCCTGCGATCATACCTTTGTTCAGCGCGTTCGCCAGGTCGTGTTCGCAGATAAGCGGGCCGCGGCTGGTATTGATAAGAAATGCGGAAGGTTTCATGGAAGCCAGCAGACCGGCGTTCACAAATTCCTTGTTCTCCGCGTTCAGCGGGCAATGCAGCGATACTACGTCCGCTTCTTTAAAACACGTCGCCTGATCTTTGAAAACGACCCCGTCCATTTTATCGCGTTCCGGATGTTTGTGGCTGGCGATCACGCGCATGCCAAATGCCATGGCGATTCTGGCGACGGCCTGCCCTATCTGCCCGAAACCTATAATAGCAAAGGTTTTATCCTGCAGCTCGGTGAGCGGCATTTTCCAGTAGCTGAAATCCTGCGATGCCGACCATTCTCCTTTGCGTACGCCTGCCGAGTGGATGCCTGCGCCCTGGCAAAGCTCCAGCAGCAGTGCGAAAGTATGCTGCGCCACGGAAGCGGTGCTATACGCCGGCACGTTGCACACGGGGATGTTTCGCGCGTGGGCCGCCTGGATGTCCACCACGTTGTACCCTGTCGCCATTACGCCGATGTATTGCAGACCGGTTATGGCGTTGATAGTGTCGGCATTTACGAGGGCCTTGTTCGTAAGCAGGATGTTGGCGTCTTTTGCGCGCAGCGCTACCTGTCCGGGCGGCGTTCTGTCGAAGACCTTTACGTTGCCCAATGCTTCGAGCGCGCTCCAACTGAGGTCTCCCGGGTTGAGCGTATATCCGTCGAGTACTACAATGTTCATGAAAACAGGGAATGGTGAAGGGATAAAAATACACATTTCCCTTGAGGGCTGTTTAAATACCTAACGTGGTTCAGACGATGGCGGTTATGCTTTAAGATCGTTTCTGCGTCGAGGCTTACTTGCTAATATGCAAATCTATCTCCCAATAAGTAAGCCTTCCGCGATTTCCACCGTTTCTGATAATTGCGGGCTTTAACCACGATGAACCTCAGCTGGTTCCATTGTTGATTTACGTCCTGTTAGCATCGGCATGTTTATTCCGTTATAAACAGCGTCGTCGATCAATTTCCGAGTGGTGCCAGCGAGTATGCTTATTTTTCCCTCTGTCATAAAAAACAACATCCCGATCTCGATCCGTTTCCGAGTGGCGCCAGTTGGCATATTCTTTAGCCCCTATCATCAAAAACTAATTATCGTCGATCAGTTTCCGTGCAGTGCCGGCGAGTATGCTTATTTTTTCCCTCCATCATAAAAAAACAACATCCCGATCTCAATCTGTTTCCGCATTCCACTAGCATGCTTATCTTTCAAATCCCCAATAAAAACCATAAAAAATAATGCCGGCAACCCCTGCGCCCTTCTGCGATGGCTGGTTGTTAGCCCTTGTTAAAAATAGCCTCCGAAGCAGCTACAGGGATTGCCTGCATTAAAAAACTTACCGCAACAGGTTAACGCGCTGGAAGGTGTTATTGACCCGGTTGATCACGAAATTGCCAAATACGGAACGATAGGTCCCGTAGCACAATTTACCGTTCAGCTGCAGGTTGTGCTCTTTTCCAAGCGGATGCGTACCTTCTATCAGCCTGATAAACTTCATCCGCTGGAGCTGCCCGCCGCATTTGCATTTCAATTCCGACAACTTCTTATGCGATTGCACGATCGTGCTGCACCTGATACATCTGGCGTCCATAATTCAGTGATATTTATTTTGGTTGCTGTATTCCCGAATGTCTGTATGCATAGCAACGGATTATCCAACACCTGTTTGCTCTCTGAAAAATGCTAAAATGGAGAAAAAAACCTGGGCCCGTTTTTTCTGACGTTCCCCCGTCAGCGATCAAAGGATGATGGTTAAACAATTTTTAAAAACCAAGCTCCAGGTCTCGAACGAATAGTTATCAGAGGATGATGGTTATGGTTTCGGTCTGCTTACTACAATGATTGATCACACATTGTTACAAAGGAAAAAGAAAACTGAACGGAAGGCCGCCCCGTAGAGAACGGCCCCCGTTTTCAGCCTATTTGAACCGTCTAAGCAATCTTGTTATTTTGTTAATGAATTGCAATTTATCCTTTTCCGGAATCCGGGAAAAGAGCGACGGAACAATGAACGGGGAATGAACATTATAGGGGTAAATGAACGGGGAATCAGTTGATTAACAATATCATAAATATCAGAATGAATATCGCTTTTTCAGCAAATGTATTTGTGCACGCGCCACCGCGGGATGCCGCGGGTCGCAGTTAATGACAAGGAAATATCCCGCCAGCCCGCTCAGCAACCAATCCTCTTCCATCCCTGAATTATTGCAGCAATACGTCCGCCGGAAATTCAGCTCCACCGGCAAATGCAACGCGGCGCAAGCCTGCATCGCACGCTCCATCGCCGTGTGCGCCTCCCGCAAACTATAGCCCAGCGCCTCCAGCAGTTCACTCGCATAATATGTCGGCTCCAAATCGCGCGCAGCCCGCTGCTGCTCGGCAAGTATCTCGTCCAGGTAATCGATCGGCTGCAACATACGCACAAAATTTTCGGGTTATTTTATGGGATCATTTCCGCAACTCCATCAAAACTTTCCGGCATCGTATCACTTCACTCACACAACTCTATCGCAATATTTTCCAATATTTTAAGCCTCATTTCCGCAACTCCATCAACCGTGCGAACAGCTCCTTCTCCTCTCCGCTGAGGTCCTTCGGCACGGTGATCATCACTTTCACATACAAATCCCCCGCCACATCGCTGCTGCCCTGCGGCGCGGGAATGCCCTTCCCTCTCAGCCGGAACAGCCGCCCGCTGTCAGTACCCGCGGGAATCGTGAGCTGCAGCGGACTTCCGGGCACCGCCACCTGCAATTTACCGCCCATTACGGCCGTATACATATCGAGCGGCACATCCATGTACACGTCCTTCCCTTTCAGCTCATACCGCGCGTCCGGCGATATGCCTATTTCGATCAACAGATCGCCCGGTTCTGCCCCGTTTTGTCCCGGCCTGCCTTTTCCTTTCAACCGCAATACCTGCCCGTTGTAAGTGCCGGGTTTTATTTTCAGGTTCAGCTTCTGGCCGTTCACTTCGATCTGCTTCGTGGCGCCGCTGTACACGTCTTCAAGACTCACCTGCATGGTGGCCTGCAAGTCAGCCCCACGGCGGCTCCTGGCGCGGCCCTGCTGCGCGCGGCTTCTAAAACTGCCGCCAAAAAGATGTTCAAAAAAATCGGAGAATTGCCCGCCTTCGCCAAACATTCCTTCCATATCCTCGTACTGCTGTTGCTTCCGGCCGCCCTGCGATGCGCTCCACCTGCCCCAGTCGAAGTCGCCGCCGTTCTGGCCCGCCTGTTCATAGTACTTCCAGTTCTCGCCAAACTCGTCATACTTTTTTCTTTTCTCTTCATCGCCCAGCACTTCGTACGCCTCGTTCAGCTCCTTGAATTTCTCTTCGGCCAGCTTGTCGTCCGGGTTCTTGTCCGGGTGATATTTCACGGCCAGCTTGCGGTACGCTTTTTTGATATCGGCGGCGCCGGCTTTTTTATCTACGCCCAGTATTTTGTAATAGTCCTTGTATTCCATATCCTGATATAATAACAGTCAATTAAAGTAGCTGGTTGAAAAAACTACGCCCCCTGCTGTATTACAGGGGGCGTTGCCATATAAATTATGTTGCAGGAACGCTACTCCCTGATCATCTCCATTACTAATTTCACCACGTCTTCCACGTTGGGCTTGGAAAAATAATCGCCGTCGGAACCGTAGGCGGGCCGGTGCGGCTGCGCTGCGAGTGTGCGCGGGGCTGCGTCCACCCAGCGGTAGCCTCCCTGTACTTCCATTACCTGCTGGTACATGTAAGCCGATCCGCCACCCGGTACGTCTTCATCCACAAAAAGTATGCGATTTGTTTTTTTCAGCGATTCAACGATGGAATGTTCGATATCGAAAGGCAACAGCGTTTGCACGTCGATCAGCTCGCAGGAAATGCCCTGCATCGCAAGGATCTGCATGGCTTCTTCGATGATGCGCAGCGTGGAGCCATAGGATACGATGGTGATATCGGAGCCGGTATGCAGCACTTCGGGGATGCCCATGGGCACTGTAAACGCGTCCAGGTTTTCGGGCAGCTTTTCCTTCAGGCGGTAACCGTTCAGCGATTCGATCACGAGAGCGGGCTCGTTGGCCTGTAATAATGTGTTGTACATACCGGCGGCCTGCACCATATTGCGCGGTACGCATACGTACATGCCGCGCAGGGAATGGATGATCATGCCCATCGGGGAACCGGAATGCCAGATGCCTTCCAGCCGGTGGCCGCGGGTGCGTACGATGATGGGGCAGCACTGCGTGCCTTTGGTGCGGTATTGCAGGGAAGCCACGTCGTCGCTCAGCGGCTGTAGCCCGTACAGCATGTAATCCAGGTACTGGATCTCGGCGATCGGGCGCAGGCCTCTCAGTGCCATGCCGATGCCCTGGCCCATGATGGTCAGCTCGCGGATGCCGGTGTCTGCGATGCGCGTTTTGCCGTGTTTCTGCTGGAGCCCGGCGAAACCCTGGTTCACATCGCCGATCTTACCCACGTCTTCGCCGAAGGCGAAAACCAGCGGGTGACGGGCGAACAGCTGGTCGAAGTACCGGTTGAGCACTTCGTAACCGTTGATCACGGGCGCATCGTCCGCATAGATGGCGGGCACCTCTTCCACGTTCAGCGCGGAACTGGCGCCGGTGGCGTATGTGTAGGTGTTGTAGTTCTCTTTTTCGGCAAGCAGCTGGTTGTCGTAGAACAGCTGCAATTCCTCCATGGCGCCGGAGAAATTCCGCGGGTGGCGGAAAAGTATGCCTGCGGCGGATTTCAGGATGTCTCTGCGGGCGGGCTCGCGGTTGGCGGCCAGCTCCTGCATGACCTCGTTCACAAAATCGATCTCGCCGCGGCCTTCGTCCACGATCTGCCGGCAAAGGCCGAGGAAGGCCTGCACTTGTTCGCGGATGGGCGCGATATATTTTTCCCAGGCTTTTTTACGGCCTTCCTGCGCGATGTTTTTGGCGTCCGCTTCGATCTGCTGGAGGAAATTTTCGTCGGCCAGCGCGTTTTCGAGCAGCCACTGGCGCATTTTCAGGTTGCAGTCAAATTCTTTTTCCCATGCCAGGCGCTCCTTGCTTTTGTACCGTTCGTGCGAGCCGGAAGTGGAATGGCCCTGGGGCTGGGTGATCTCTTCCACGTGGAAAAGCACGGGCACGTGGGTCTCACGGGCTTTGCGGATACCTTCTTCGAAGGTTTCGCACATGCCGGCGTAATCCCATCCCTTTACATTATATATCTCGAGGCCGTTAGTGCCTTCGCTTTTGCGGAAGCCTTCCAGGGCGGCGCTGATGGAGCCTTTGGTGGTCTGGTATTTACGGGGGACGGAAATGCCGTAGCCGTCGTCCCACACGAACACCACGAGCGGCACCTGCAGTACGCCTGCGGCGTTGATGGTTTCCCAGAAATGGCCTTCGCTCGTAGAGGCGTCGCCGATAGTGGCGAAGCACACTTCGTTGCCGTCGTGGGAAAGGTGCTGGTATTCTTTCAGTTCCGGCACTTCGCGGAACAGCTTGGAAGCGAATGCCAGGCCCAGCGCACGGGGCATCTGGGCGGCGGTGGGCGCCATGTCCGCAGCGGTGTTTTTCATGGATGCGATGTTCATCCATTCACCGTTTGCGTTCACATTGGGCGTGGCGAAATGCGAATTCATCTGCCGGCCCGCTGAAAACGGGTCGTTCTCGATATTTGGGTCCGCGTAAAGCTG
>JBQCFV010000103.1:0-2195 GCA_051958695.1 Chitinophaga sp.
GCGCAAGGGCGAGCTGGCGCAAAGCCCCATGGCGAAAGTGGTGAGCCCGAAAATGCGGGGGCGCCTTCCCGTGTTCGTCGACGAAAAGGCGATGCGGCAGGTGGAAGAGAACCATTCGGAGGGCGAACCCCTGTTTGGCGACGACTTTGAAGGCGCCACGCAGCGGCTGATCGTGGAACTGCTGTACCAGAGCGGTATCCGGCAGGCCGAGCTGATCGGGCTCACGCACCGCAGCATGGACCTGAGCAACAGCCAGATGAAAGTGCTCGGTAAAGGCAATAAGGAGCGCATTATTCCCCTCAGCCGCCCGCTAATGACCATGATCCGCGAATACGGCGAAAGACGGCGCAGGGAGGTCGGGAACGACGTTTCTGAACAGCTGCTCGTGCGGGCGGACGGAAAAGGCGTCACGAAGGCCTTCGTGTACCGCACGGTGCGCGCCGCGCTGGACAGGGTCACGACCCTTTCAAAACGCAGTCCCCACGTGCTCCGGCATACCTTCGCGACGCACCTGATGAACAACGGTGCCGACATCAACGCGGTGAAGGAGCTGCTGGGCCATGCGAGCCTGGCGAGCACGCAGGTATATACCCACAATACGATCGAGAAGCTGAAAAAAGTGCATCAGCAGGCGCATCCCAAGGCGTAGATGATCGGTATCAGGCATTTTATTGACAAAAACGGCGGTGCGGGCTGACGGAAGTCAGCGGCCGGGAAGGCAACAGGCGTTACCATTGTAAGGGGAGGATTTTAACAAAATTTTTCAGGGCAAAATAGGAAACGGAAAGAAAGTTTGTTAAATTAGTAATCCAGTTCTTTACATAAAAAAATAAGCCTATGATCGATGATTACGTGCTTGAAACTAGATTGTTAAATGTTAAATTTTAGTGCTATGAATGTTCAAATTCAAACCGTGCGTTTTGATGCTGACGCCAAATTAATTGATCATGTGAATAAGAGAGTTCAGAAGCTTTCTACTTTTTATGACCGGATCGTAAATGTCGAAGTGTTTTTAAAGCTGGACCAGTTAGCCCACCAGGTGAAGGATAAGATTGCCTAGATCAAAGTACACATACCCCGCCACGATTTCTTCGTTAAACATGAGAGCAAGTCCTTCGAAGAGTCCTTTGACCATGCGTTTGACAGCCTTGTTAACCAGATCAAACGTCAGAAGGAGAAGAATTTACATTAAAATCCTAAAAATATTTTGGAATTAATTTTCTCTTTACTACCTTTGCCATCCCGATTCAAAAAGGGATCGGCGAAGGTAGTAAAGTTCTTTACTGTAGCGCATTTTAGCCGACTTCGATCGAGTTGAAGGTGCACATTCCGGGGGTTGAAAAAATATTTGTTTCTTAAAAAGATTCACATTTATTTTGCGACTCTTTTTGCGGGATGTGAAACTTTTTCTTGACAGAAATTGCCAGCATAGCTCAGTTGGCCAGAGCTACTGATTTGTAATCAGTGGGTCGGGGGTTCGAATCCCTCTGCTGGCTCGCAAGCGTTTTTCCGGTATAAGCCGGCGCGAGGATTTTAAAAAGTTGGGCAGGTTCCAGAGCGGCCAAATGGGGCGGACTGTAAATCCGCTGTCTTTCGACTTCACAGGTTCGAATCCTGTCCTGCCCACACCAATTAATACTTTCACTGCGAATTACGACCGGCTCGGCGATGAAGGGTAAGCGTAATTCGCACTTGAGTATGCGGGAGTAGCTCAGTTGGTAGAGCGACAGCCTTCCAAGCTGTAGGTCGCGGGTTCGAACCTCGTCTCCCGCTCAGAAAAAAGACCATGCTGTTGTAGCTCAGGGGTAGAGCACTTCCTTGGTAAGGAAGAGGTCGTGAGTTCAATTCTCATCAACAGCTCAAAAAAGTTTCGGATGCAGGGTAGCCGGATGATCCGTAAAGGAGATGTTCGCGCCGGTGTCCGAAATTTGAAGTTTAACAAAGCCGGTAAGCTCAATGGATGAGTGTCCCGGGAACAAATCGGGGAGGAGCAGGTTCAATTCCTGCGACGGGCTCAAGTTTGTTGTGATTTACTCAAAAACTAATATCAAAAAAAGTAATCTTTACAAACCATCTTAAAAAAAAATACAATGGCAAAAGAAACCTTTAAGCGGGATAAACCCCACGTTAACATTGGTACCATCGGTCACGTTGACCACGGTAAAACTACCTTGACTGCTGCCATTACTACAATT
>JBQCFV010000104.1:0-7358 GCA_051958695.1 Chitinophaga sp.
ATGAGTTTGTTAAGTCCTTTATCAAGACTCTTGAACGCCAGCAGCGTATGCGCGAAAGGCACGCCCACGTTGCGTAATACGGTGGAATCCGTGAGGTCGCGCTGGAGGCGGCTGATGGGCAGCTTGGCGCTCAGGTGCTCAAAAATTGCGTTGGCGAGGCCGAGGTTGCCTTCGGCGTTCTCGAAGTCGATGGGGTTTACTTTATGCGGCATCGCGGAGGAGCCGACTTCGTTCTTTTTGATCTTTTGTTTGAAGTAGTCCATGGAAATGTACGTCCATATGTCGCGCGCAAAATCCACGAGAATGTTGTTCACCCTTTTGAGGGTATCGAACTGCGCGGCGATGTTGTCGTAATGCTCGATCTGCGTGGTAAAACGCATGCGTTGCAGGCCCAGCACGTTGTTCACGAACTTGTTGCCGAACTTTTCCCAGTTGATGCCGGGGAAAGCCACATGATGCGCGTTGAAGTTGCCCGTGGCGCCGCCGAACTTGGCCGCGAAGGGAATGTCGCCGAGCAGCTTCACCTGTCCTTCCAGCCTTTCCACGAACACCTGCACCTCTTGACCGAGGCGGGTGGGGGAAGCGGGCTGGCCGTGCGTGCGCGCCAGCATCGGGATGTCTTTCCAGTCTTTAGCGAGCTTTTTCAGGTGAAGGATGAGGTTGGAAACGGCGGGAAGGTACACATGCTCCACGGCTTCTTTCCAGAGCAGGGGCGTGGCGGTATTGTTCACGTCCTGGGAGGTGAGACCGAAGTGCACCCATTCCAGCTTGTCTTCAAGACCGAGGCTTTTCAGCTCGTTTTTCAGGAAGTATTCCACGGCTTTTACGTCGTGGTTCGTGATCTTTTCGGTGTCCTTCACCAGCTGGGCGTTCTCTACGGAAAACTCCTGGTAGATCTTGCGCAGGGCGGGCACTTTGGCTTTGGGAAGGGAAAAGAGTTTCTGTTCAGACAGGGCAATGAAATTTTCCACCTCCACCTGTACACGGTAACGAATCAACGCGAACTCGGAAAAATAGGGAGCCAGTTCTTCCAGTTGACCCCTGTAACGCCCGTCTACCGGGGAAATAGCAGTTAAAGCTTGTAATTGCATCATGTATTGATTATCCTGTCAAATAAAATTCCTGTAAATTAGCAGGCTCAAAATTACAGAAATTGGAACGGAAAGTAAAAGTAGCGGCAGTCAGTTATCTGAATACGAAGCCTTTGTTGTACGGATTTAAAGATCATAAAGTGCTCCGGTCAATGGAATTGTCGGTGGATTACCCCTCGAAGATCGCGCAGCAGCTGATTGACGGGGAAGTGGACGTGGCGCTGGTACCGGTGGCCATCATACCAAAATTAAAAGAGCATCATATCATCTCCGACTTTTGTATCGGCGCGGAAGGCCCGGTGGCCTCCGTCTGTCTTTTCAGCGACGTGCCTTTGCAGGAGATCAAACGTATTTACCTCGATTACCAGAGCCGCACGTCCGTGGCGCTGCTGAAGCTGCTGGTGCGCGAGCACTGGAAGCTGAACGTGGAGCTGGTGGAAACCAGCGGCGGTTACGAGCACCTCATCAAAGGAACGGACGCCGGCCTCGTGATCGGCGACCGCGCGTTGAAACAGCGGCGCGTTTCCCCTTATATCTACGATCTGGCGGAAACCTGGATGCGGTTCACCAGCCTCCCGTTCGTGTTTGCCGCATGGATCAGCAACCGGCCGCTGCCGGTGGAATTTATCCAGCTTTTCAACGATGCGAACAGCATCGGGCTCAATAGCCTGCCGGCCGTCGTATCGGAGAACAGCAGCCCGGATTATGACCTTACCGTTTATTTTACGCAAAACATCAGCTACCCGCTAACGCCCGCCAAACGGCAGGGTTTGCAGCGTTTCCTCTCGTACCTCCAGTAAAATGCCGGGGCTTTTGTGTAACTTACCATACTAAATCCTGGTAGTATGAAAATCGCTATCCTTGGATCTGGCGAAACCGGTCTTACGCTTGCGGAAGGCTTTGGACGCCTCGGGCATGCTGTCATGATCGGCACGCGCCACACCGGCAAACCTTCGCTGGAGCCGTGGCGGCAGGAGCACAAAAACATCAGCGCCGCTTCTTATTCCGAAGCGGCGGCTTTCGGCGAGGCGATCTTTCTCTGCACGCACTGGCAGGGCACCAAAGAAGCCGTCGAGATGGCGGGCATCTGGAATTTCAAAAAAAAGATACTGGTAGACGTGACCAATCCCCTCGACGGGAAAGGCCCCGACAAAAAGGGCCGGCTCAATCTTGCGCCCGGCGGGCATAGCGCCTCAGGCGGGGAACAGGTGCAGGCCTGGCTGCAGGACACGATGGTGGTGAAAGCCCTCAATTCCGCGGGCAGCCGCATGATGGTGAATCCTTCTCCTGAAGAAGGCCGTCCCGCGATGTTCATCGCCGGGAACGACGACCTGGCCAAGCTCGCGGTGACCGACCTGCTCGGCCAGCTCGGCTGGAAAGATGTAATAGACACGGGCGGTATCGAAATGAGCCGGCATCTTGAATCGTTGTATGTGATCTGGTTCGCTTACGGATTCCGGAACAGCAGCTGGGAGCATGCGTTTGGTTTTTTGAGGAAGTGAACCGGATAAATGACACCGGGCGTTTTTTGTGTCGCCAATGGCGGAGGAAATGGCGGGCCGTTATTCATGGAATGATAATTGCAAAGGCAAGGATATAATAATATTGTTTAACCTTAAAACCATTGATTATGTTACGCTGGGCAGTTATTTTCCTCATTATCGCCATCGTCGCGGCCGTATTTGGTTTTGGCGGCATTGCCGCAGGCGCGGTTTCCATCGCAAAGATCCTCTTTTTCATCTTTATCGTGCTGTTCCTTATCTCCCTGATCGCGGGGCTGATGCGGCGGTAGGCATTCGTCCGCTTGCAAGGGAGGCGGCTTCAAATGTGCCTGGTAGTCATCAGGTGCGCCGGTGAGCGGCCTGCTCAATCCTCCTGCATCGATATCAGCTGGATCACTTCGGGATTATCCGCAAAGGCCGCACGGAGCCTGTCTCCATGCGTGTCCGTAATGAACACCTGCCCGTAATCCGGCCCCTGCACAAGCGAAATAAGCCGCGTCACCCTTTCCTGGTCGAGCTTTTCGAACACATCGTCCAGCAGCAGGATGGGAGGGAACTGCTTATGCGCCCGGATCGCCTCGTACTGCGCCAACTTGAGCGCGAACAGAAAGCTCTTGCGCTGGCCCTGCGAGGCGCTCGTTTTCATGGGATGCTCGTCCAGCAGGAACAGCAGATCGTCGCGGTGAACGCCCTGCGTGGTGCGCTGCAGCTGTTTGTCGCGCAGCCGGTTGGCCGCCAGCAGCGCTGCCAGCGGCTGTTCCAGCAGCTGGCTCTGGTAGCGGAAGGCCACCGTTTCGTGTTTGCCGGCAAGGTAATCGTACCGGTCCTGCACTTTTGCGATAAAGGTTTCCAGGAACTGTTTCCGGGCTTCGAACACGGGCGCCCCATGTTGTACCAGTTGTTCATCAAAAACGTCCAGCAGCGGGTCGGGGGAATGGCTCATGGCCGGCATGGCCTTCAGCAGGCTGTTGCGCTGCTGCAAAACCTTGTGGTAGGCGATCAGATGGTCGAGATAGCCGGGAAGGAGCTGGGAAAGCAGCGCGTCCAGCCATTTGCGGCGGTCTTCGCTGCCGCCGAGGATGATCTCCGCATCGTCCGGCGCGATCATCACGGCGGGAAACTGGCCGATATGCCGCGAAAATTTATCGTACGATTCGTCGTTGAGCGCAATGTCCTTTTTACCGTCCTTTACCGTACACACGATCTTTTCTTCCTTCAAATGCCTTTGCAGGCTGGCTTCCAGCCTGAACCCGTTCATGGCGTACTGCACGTTCTGGTATTCGGCCGTGCTGAAATAACTTTTGGTAAAACAGAGATAATAGATCGCGTCCAGCAGGTTGGTCTTGCCCGAGCCGTTGCGCCCGGTGATGCCGACGATCCGGGAGGTAAAACGGAAGCTGCGGAAAGCGTAATTCTTGAACTGGGTGAGTGATATGTTGGAAACGGAAAGCAATCGTGGGAGAATGATTTTTATAATGAAGTAAAATTTTTAATAGATGGAGCTGCAATCCCTTGCGTCTCCTGAAGCGGGTTTGCGCTTCCTTCTGCAAAATTGCTTGAATTTGCAGATTTTCCTGTTATATTTGCGAACAAATTTAGAAATAGTGCAAACTTTAACAGACGTGAAAACGAAATTCACCAAAGAGACTTATCTGTACTGGTACGAATTGATGCTGTTACTGCGCCGTTTTGAAGAAAAAGCGGGGCAACTCTACGGTATGCAAAAAATACGTGGCTTTTGCCATCTATATATTGGTCAGGAAGCGATTGCGGCGGGCGCTATGACGGCCACCAAACCGGGCGACAAATTCATCACCGCTTACCGCGACCACGCGCTGGCCATCGCAAAAGGCATTTCAGCGAAAGCGTGCATGGCCGAGCTGTTCGGTAAAGCCACCGGCTGCTCCAAAGGCAAAGGCGGTTCCATGCACTTCTTCTCCAAAGAACATGGTTTCTTCGGCGGCCACGGCATCGTGGGCGCGCAGATCGGCACCGGCGCAGGCCTGGCATTTGCTGAACAATACCTCGGCACGCAGAACGCCGTGCTTTGTTTCTTTGGCGACGGCGCCGCCCGCCAGGGTATGCTGCACGAAACCTTCAACATGGCCATGCTCTGGAAACTTCCCGTAGTGTTCATCTGCGAGAACAACCACTACGCCATGGGCACCTCCGTGGAACGTACCTCCAACGTGCTTGATATCTACAAGCTGGCAGACGCTTATGAAATGCCCGCCGACTCTATCGACGGCATGAGCTGCGAAGCCGTGCACGAAGGCATCGAAAGGGCCATCAACCGCGCGCGCGACAACGGCGGCCCGACCCTGCTGGAGATCAAGACCTACCGTTACCGCGGCCACTCCATGAGCGACCCGGCCAAATACCGCACAAAAGAAGAGGTGGAAGAATATAAAGAAAGAGATCCGCTGACGCTGGTGCTCAACACCCTGCAGAAAAACAAATGGATCACCGACGCGGAACTGGAAGCGATCAACGAAAGAGTGAAAAACGAAGTGGAAGAGTCCGTGAAGTTCGCCGAAGAAAGCCCCTGGCCGGCCGACGACGAACTGCTGAAAGACGTATACATCCAGCAGGATTATCCTTTCATCGTTGACTAATTCCCTGTCCACCTATCAAATATCATTTAAGAACAACAATGGCTGAAAACAAACCACACACCAAACAGGCGGCGTCCAAAGACCAGGATTTTGACCTCCAGGCGACAGCGGAGCGCGCGCAGGATTTTTATACAGACAACAAGACCGTCATCAATATCGTCGTATTGGCGATCGTGGTGATCGTAGGCGGATATTTCGGTTACAACCGTTTTGTGAAAGCGCCCAACGAACAGAAAGCGCAGGAATCCATCTTCTGGGCGCAGAACAACTTCGCGGTAGATTCTTTCAAGCTCGCCCTCAACGGCGACGGCAACAACTACGGCTTTTTGCAGGTGATCGACAAATACGGCGGCACCAAAGCGGGCAACCTCGCCAAATACAGCGCCGGCGTTTGTTACGTGAAGCTGGGCGAATTTCAGAAAGGCATCGACCTGCTGAAACAGTTCAGCTCCGGCGACCTCGTAGTGCAATGCCTGGCCAACGGCCTTATCGGCGATGCGTACATGGAGCTGAACAAAGCGGACGATGCGGTTTCCTACTACAAAAAAGCAAGCGCTGAAGACAACGAGCTGCTGAGCCCGATGTATCTTTTCCGCGCCGGCCTCGCGCTCGAAAAAAGCAACAAACCGCAGGAAGCGATCGCGTTGTACCAGCAGATCAAACAAAAATATCCGCAGTCAGCCGAAGGCGGCCAGATGGACAAATACCTGGCAAGACTCGGAGTAGTGAAATAAATCAGGCAAATGTCCATACATAATCAGACCTTATTAAACAACGCTGGCATTCTTCAACTGGAGGGTGCCAGTGTTGTTATTGTTTATACGGAGTGGAACGATTTTATCGTGAACGAGCTGGTGGCGGGCGCAGAGCGTACGCTCGATGAGCACAAGGTGAACCATAAAAAAGTGGTGGTGCCAGGCTCTTTCGAGCTGCCGTTCGCCTGCAAACAGATCTGGGAGCAATCCAAAGGCACGGGCAACCAGCCCAGCGCCATCATTGCTTTCGGCTGCGTGATCCGCGGCGAAACGCCGCATTTCGATTACGTATGCAAAGCGGCGACGGACGGCATCCTGCAGCTGAACCTCGAGCTGCCCGTACCCGTCATATTCGGCGTGCTCACCGTGAACACCAGCGAGCTGGCCACGGAACGCCTCGGCGGCGCGCATGGTCATAAAGGGGAAGAAGGCGCGCTCACCGCGCTCAAGATGATCAGCTTCCAGCGGCAGCTTTCAAAAAGCTATCTGTAAATAGCAACAAACTATCTGCATGTTACGGCCGAACATGTTATTTTTGATGCTTATTGACCCAAACTGATACAGACGAATGAACGTACATCTTTTTATACCGTGCTTCGTAGACCAGCTTTTCCCGGAAACCGCCTTCAACATGGTAAAAGTGCTGGAGAAGCTGGGCTGCAGCGTGAGCTATAACACGGAGCAGACCTGCTGCGGCCAGCCGGCCTTTAACGCGGGCTACCAGGACGAATGCCGCTCCGTAGCCACAAAATTCCTCAAAGACTTCCACACCTACGATTATATCGTCGCGCCGAGCGGCTCCTGCACCGGTTTTGTACGTAACTATTACGGCAAGCTGTTCGACAACTCCGCCGCGCACAACGACGTGAAGCTGCTCCGCAAGAACCTCTACGAATTTACCGAGTTCCTCATAGACGTGCTGCATGTAACGGACGTGGGCGCTACGCTGGAAGGCGTTGGCACTTATCACGACGCCTGCGGCGCGCTGCGCGAATGCGGTATCAAGGAAGGGCCCCGCAAGCTCCTTGAAAAAGTGAAAGGGCTGGAGCTGCGTGAAATGACCGACAGCGAAGTATGCTGCGGCTTTGGCGGTACGTTCGCGGTGAAGTACAAACCTATCTCGCTGGGGATGGGAGAGCAGAAGGTGCACAACGCGAGCGACAGCGGGGCGGATTACCTCATCTCCACCGACCTCAGCTGTCTCATGCACCTGGACGGCTATATCCGCAAACACGGGCAGAGCATTAAGATCATGCATATCGCCGACGTGCTGGCGAGCGGCTGGTAAGCGGCATAACGCCGGATAAAACCGGCACTTTCAAACTAAAATTCTTCGACCCATGCAATACTGGTGCGTGAACTCGGAACCTTTCCAATCGTCCTGGGACACATTCG